>JAHEFH010000037.1 GCA_024640245.1 Paracoccaceae bacterium
CAAAATTTCCGGCCTCGATCTCTGACAAGACCGTGAGCAGGCCTTCCCGAATGGCCTTCGCATCGCTATCACTTATGATACCTTGTTGGGCGAGCATCGCCGCATGGGCGCGTGACCCTTCGATATCCTGACGGGCCATGCGCTTGTCGAAATCGATAGAGGCGTTGATCGCTTCCATGATTGCGTCGGGGCCCGAGGCAAACCGCCCGCCCCACATTGCGTTTGATGCTTTTTTGTCCGACATGGCATTGAACCCGTAGTTTGGAAGGCCCGCGATGACCTCTGGTAAAATATTTCTTGCCGCCGTGCTATACGCCGCCGTGGCGCTGGGTGCAAATCCTGTCTTTGCAGAGGGCCCGGATTACGCGTCCCTGCGGGACGTTCGCCGCGGCGATATGCGCAAGCTGGCAATCCCGGACCTGCCCGAACCTGCCTCGCAGGAGGCATTCGAGGATGCCGACGGCAACGCGGTGACTCTGGCCCGCTACCGGGGTCAGACTGTACTGGTGAATTTCTGGGCCACATGGTGCGCACCCTGCCGCGCCGAGATGCCCTCTCTGAACGCGCTGCAACAGGATTTGGGCGGCGAGGATTTTCAGGTCGTGACCATCGCCACTGGCCGCAACCCGCTGCCTGCGATCCGCAAGTTCTTCGACGAGGTCGGCCTCAGCGACCTGCCGGTGCTGCGCGACCCGAAACGCGCCCTGTCGCGTGACATGGGCGTGCTCGGCCTGCCGGCCTCGATCATCCTGAACAAGGACGGCGCGGAGGTCGCTCGCATGACCGGCGACGCCGACTGGCATTCCGGGGACGCGCTGATGTTCTTGCGGGCGGTGATTGCGCTGGAGAAGGCCGGCGGCTGACGGGCGCGGCCCGTTCCTGTCCAATACGCTGATGCCGTAGCCTTTTTGACCCCTCCCGAGACCCGCCCGTTGCAGCTCTGCCGGCAAAAACGCCAGGTCACGCCGCCAGTGCCAGGCCCGGGTGGCGAAGCCGGAAAACCAGCGTTTGCTTGAAAGCCGCGAACAGGATATCATCACCGGATTAATTAAATCGCATTATTTTGCATTTTAGGGGAAACAAGATGTCAATTTCCGACTCGGCGAGAGCTTTTTTCGATGCCTGCGAAGGCGGCAGGGGCTGGGACACCTGCAAGCGTTGGTGCCACGACGACGCCAGTTTTTCCTGCCAGGCGGACGCGCTGGCCGAGACCAAAACCATCCGCGACTATACCGAATGGACCAAAGGGTTGCTGACGCCGATCCCGGATTTGCGCCCCGATATCCAGGCCTTTGCCACGGACGACGCGCGCAAGGCGGTCGTGGTCTATTCCATCGTCCACGGCACGCAGAGCGGCGAAGGCGGGCCGGTGCCGCCGACCGGCAAAACCGCGGCCGCGGATTACGTCTATGTCATGAAATTCGACGGTGACAGGATTCGCCACATGACGAAAATCTGGAACGACGGCCACACGCTGCGGCAACTGGGCTGGGCCTAGGCCGCCGGTTGCACTGCGGCGTGGCGCGGGCATGTCACCAGATGGTCGTTGACCATGCCGGTCGCCTGCATGAAGGCATAGACGATCACCGGACCGCAGAAATTGAATCCTGCCTTCTTCAGGTCCTTTGAAAGCTGCGTCGACAGGTCGGTCGCGGCCGGAACATCGGCCATCGAATGCGGCCGGTTCTGGATTGGCGCGCCATCGACATATTTCCAGATATAGTTCGAGAACCCCTCGCGCGCCTCGATTTCCTGCCAGAGCCTTGCGCCCTTGATCGCCGCCTCGATCTTGCCGCGGTGCCGGATGATCCCGGCGTTCTGCAACAGGCGCTGGATATCGGATTCGTCATATTTCGCAACAACTTGAGGGTCGAAATCCGCAAAAGCCTCGCGGAAAGAATCGCGCTTTTTCAGGATCGTGATCCAGCTCAGTCCGGCCTGAAACCCGTCCAGCACCAGCTTTTCCCACAGCGCGCGCCCGTCATACTCCGGCACACCCCACTCCTCGTCATGGTAGCGGACATAGATATCTTCGGTCCCGCACCAGGGGCATCGGTCTGACATGGCTCTCTCCGGAATATGGATAGTCGTTCGGATTTTAGGTAAACTGGAACAAAATAGGAACCCTTAACTTCATATTAGGGGAATCGGCGCGATGTTACGTCAAACAACCCCAGCCGGATAGGTGTTCCCGTGCCAAGTCTCAAAGCAGTATTGTCCCAGAAGAAACAGGACCTCGCCGCCGAGGTCGCCCAGGTGTCAGGAAATCCGGACGTGACCGATCTGGTCCGGCGCGCGATCGTCAGAAATACGATCACGCTTGCCTATCAGCCCGTGGTTCAGAGCAAGAATCCATCGAAAATTGCCTTCTACGAAGGCCTGATCCGCGTACCGGACGAAACCGGCAAGATCATTCCCGCGGCGCAGTTCATAGACAGGATCGAACGAAATTCGCTGGGCCGGATGGTAGATTGCTGCGCCCTGCAGGCGGGGATGGCAGAACTGACCGGCCAGCCATGGCTGCGCCTGTCGATCAACGCCTCGCCGCTGAGTATCGTGGACCCTTTGTGGCAGGCGACCCTGCGCTACGGGTTGGAGGACGACCCGACGCTGGCCGAACGACTGATCGTCGAGGTCACAGAAACCTCGGAGATTTCGGACATGGCCCAGTTCGCGCAGGATGTGAACGCGGCACGCCGGCAAGGCGTCTCTTTCGCGCTGGACGATTTCGGCGCCGGTTACACCTCTTTCCGCATTCTCAAAGAGGTCCGGTTCGACATAGTCAAGATCGACGGACAGTTCATCCGGGATATAAACAACGACCGCGACAACCGGGCCCTGACCAGGGCTCTTGTCGACATAGCCGGACATTTCGAAATGCTTGTGGTCGCTGAAGCGGTCGAAAAACAGGAAGAAATGGCCTGCTTGCGCGACCTGAACGTGGATTGCCTGCAGGGCTATCTGTTCGGACGGCCGGAGGTCATGCCAATTTGGGCCGACAGGTCGAAGTTAGTCGGCCTGCCGGTTTAACCGCCGAGAACTGCCGATGCGGTGCGAACCGCGTTTGACAATGCCGTGTGATCTCTTCACATTCCCGGCCAGATAGTCACCGGGAGAAATCATATGACTGGCATCGTCATCGCATCGGCAGCCCGCACCGCAGTGGGAAGTTATCTGGGCGGACTGGGCACGACCCCCGCGCATGTTCTGGGTGCCGCCGCAATCGAAGCGGCCGTGGCCCGCGCCGGTATCGACAAGGCCGAGGTCAGCGAAACCATCCTCGGGCAGGTCCTCACCGCGGCACAGGGGCAGAATCCGGCGCGGCAGGCGCATATTCTGGCCGGTCTGCCGGAAGCGGCAGCGGCCTGGGGCATCAACCAGGTCTGCGGATCCGGCCTGCGGGCCGTTGCTCTGGCAGCTCAACACATTCAGCTTGGCGATGCCGATATCATGGTCGCGGGAGGGCAGGAGAGCATGAGCCTCAGCACCCACGCCGCCCATCTGCGGACCGGGCACAAGATGGGCAATTTTTCTTTCATCGACACGATGGTCAGTGACGGTCTGTGGGATGCCTTCAACAATTACCATATGGGTATAACGGGCGAAAACGTCGCCGACAAATTCGGTATCAACCGCGAACAGCAGGACCGTTTTGCGCTAGCCTCGCAAACCAAGGCGGCAGCGGCACAGGCGGCCGGCAAATTCAACGCCGAGATCACACCGTTCACCGTGCGGACGCGCAAGGGCGAGACCGTTGTGAACAGCGACGAAGGCATCCGGCCGAACACCAGCATGGAGGGCCTGCACCGCTTGCGTCCTGCATTCGATGACGCGGGTACGGTGACCCCGGGAAATGCCTCTACACTGAACGACGGCGCCGCGGTTGCCGTTCTGATGTCGGCGAAAAATGCCGAAAAGCGCGGCATCGAACCTTTGGGACGCATCGCATCCTACGCCACGGCGGGCGTCGATCCGGCCATCATGGGAATTGCGCCTGTCAGCGCCTCGCGCAAGGCACTGGCGAGGGCTGGCTGGACGGTCGACGATCTGGACCTTATCGAGGCCAACGAGGCCTTTGCAGCGCAGGCTTGCGCGGTCAGCGCAGAAATGGGCTGGAACCCGGAAATCGTGAACGTGAATGGCGGCGCTATCGCTATCGGACACCCGATCGGGGCGTCTGGGTGCCGTATTTTGACGACATTACTCTATGAAATGAAGCGTCGCGGCGCGAAACGCGGGCTTGCGACATTGTGCATAGGTGGGGGAATGGGGGTAGCTCTTTGTGTTGAGCGGGACTGACCGGCAGCGCGAAAGCCGCTGGTAGTGAAAGCATCTGGGCGGTGCCCTGTCGGGCAACCGCCGACGATGTTCCTAACTTGAAAGTTTCGTAATTTCTTCTTTTAACTTCAGTTTCTGTTTTTTAAGCTCCGCGATTGCCAAATCGTCTGTACCTGGGTTTCGCTGAAATCGTTCTACCTTTTCCGAGAGAACAGCATGTTTCTTTTTGAGTTCTTCAACGTGGGAACTCACGCTCATGAGGCACCTCCTTTTTTATTAATATAATCTCAGTCGACCACAGAATTTGAGTCGTGTCACCAACAGAATTTTCCGCGCCTGCTCCGTCGGCGTTTTTCGGCCCTTGAAGGTAAATGGATCGTTAAAATCTCGAAGTGTCAAAACGGGAGGGCGTGACCCATCCGCAGAATTGAACGCGCTGCATCGGAATAGTCATCGCCGTCCTTCCGGTGGGCCGGACCGCTGTGGATATGAAACGGCGGCAATAACTGCAGCGCCGCGCGGCTGTTCTTTCGCGCCTGCACGATCACCCGTTTCGCCGGCCTTCCCGCGCGCGGCGCGAGCGGCTGTATGAGGATTCCCCCGACATTTTCGCTCAGCGCACAGAGGATATCCTGCAACCGGTCGGCAGTCTGGATAATGGTGAAGCTACCCTTGGGCCGCAGGCGTTTCAGGCAGAGCGCGATCCACTCGTGCAGATCGACACTCTCCATATGGGCGACGGTCTTGGCTTCATTTTCGGGTCGGGTAGCCCGCCCTTCGGGATAGAAAGGTGGATTGGTCATGACGTGGTCGAACTGCGCCCGGCGCAGTTCATCCGGCAAATCGCGCAGATCGCCCCGCATCACCGCAAGCGACAGTGCATTGGCCGCCGCGTTCCGTTCTGCCAGACAGGCATAGTCCTCCTGCAATTCCAACCCCGTCACATTCGCGCCCGCGACACGGTACGCCAGACACAAGGCCGCCACGCCGACACCGCAGCCGACGTCCAGAATTGTCTGACCGGATTTTGCCGGGACCGCACTGGCCAGAAATACAGGATCGGTTGCCGCTCGATAGCCGGTTGCAGGTTGCAAAACGGAGATCTTACCGTCCAGAAACGCGTCCTGCGTCACATCCATATGCGTCGCCCCGTCATTGCTCGGGCAGAGACACGTCATTGTCTCGCAGGATGGCCCGGGCGCGGAACAAGTGGTCGTCGGCCACCATCAGGCGGCGCGGCATAACCCCGATTGATCCTTCCAGAACGCTCATATGGACGTCCAGATCGAAGCAGGTTATATCCTCTGCCCGTAACAGCGCAGTCGCAAAAGCGACAAGCGTCGGGTCCGTAGTGCGCAACAGTTCTTTCATGAGCTACCAGTTAGCTGTAATGCGGGGACGTTGTCGAGCAGGATAACGCAGAATTTATGGGGGCCTCGTGTCGGACACAAAACCACAAGACAAACTGATGCAGTTGCTGGCGGACGATATGGATGGCGTCAATACGCTGATCCGCAAGCGCATGGCCTCGAAACACGCGCCGCGCATTCCTGAAGTGACCGCGCACCTGGTCGAGGCAGGCGGCAAGCGCCTGCGCCCGCTTCTGACGCTGGCAGCGGCCAAGCTTTGTGGTTATGACGGACCCTACCATGTGCATCTAGCCGCTACTGTCGAGTTCATCCACACCGCCACCCTGCTTCACGACGACGTGGTGGACGAAAGCGGCCAGCGCCGCGGACGACCGACTGCCAACCTTTTGTGGGACAACAAATCCTCGGTTCTCGTAGGGGACTACCTGTTCTCGCGGGCGTTCCAGTTGATGGTCGAAACCGGTTCCCTGCGGGTTTTGGACATCCTCGCCAATGCGTCCGCCACGATTGCCGAAGGCGAGGTCCTGCAACTGACCGCCGCCAACAATCTGGCGACGGACGAGCATATCTATCTACAGATCGTACGCGGCAAGACCGCCGCCCTGTTCGCTGCTGCCACCGAGGTCGGCGGTGTGATCGCGAACGCACCGCTGGCGCATGTCGATGCGCTGCGGGATTATGGCGATGCGCTGGGGGTCTGTTTTCAGATCGTTGACGACCTGCTGGATTACGATGGCTCGGTCGACGCTATGGGCAAGAATGTCGGCGACGATTTCCGCGAGGGCAAACTGACACTGCCGGTTATCAAGGCGGTGGCCGAAGCCGATGCCGACGAGCGCGCCTTCTGGTCGCGCACAATGGAGCGGCGCAAGATCGGCGACGGAGATCTGGAGCGGGCACTCGACCTGCTGGCAAAATACGACACGATCGCGGCAACAAGGGCCGAGGCGCGCCGCTGGGCCGGCAAGGCTCGTGACGCCTTGCAGGTACTGCCTGAAAGCGAACTGCGCGACATTCTTGGCGAGTTGCTTAACTACGTGATTTCGCGCGCGGTCTGAAGAACCGTCCGGCACACCCACCAGTGCGGGTGCTTTTCGCGCAGCAGGCCGGCAGCACGTTCGGCCATCGCAGAGTCTTCGAACAATCCGAAGCAGGTAGCGCCGGACCCTGACATCCGCGCCAGATCCGCGCCAACTTCGCGCAGGGCCGCGAGAACGCTATCGATCTCGGGCGCTTGCAGTATCGCGTCGGATTGCAGGTCATTGCGCAGGGTTTTCAGCCAGTCGATCGTTTGTCGGGCCTGGCTCAGGTTGGCACCCTCCATTGGAATCGCCGGATTGGTCCGGCTCTCCAACGCATCAAAGACCGGTCCGGTCGCCACCGCGACGCCCGGATTGACCAGAACCGTATGCAACTCCGGCAGTGAGATCGGCGTCAGTAATTCGCCGACGCCCTGCATCCGAACAGGTTTCTGCGTCAGGCAGACGGGCACATCCGCGCCCAAACGCAAAACCTGCTCGCTTGACGGCAACGGGACACCGTAAAGCCGCGCCACGGCGCGCAGAACCGCCGCCGCATCCGCTGAACCTCCGCCGATGCCCGCGGCAACCGGCAGGTTCTTTTCCAGATCGATCTCGACGGGGATGTCCTGACTGAACAGCGAAAGGGCCCGCAGAACTATATTGTCGCTGGTATCGGCAAGTTGCTGCGCAAAAGGGCCGCTGATGTTCAGGCTCGACGCGGCGGCTTTTCGCAGGGTTATCCGGTCACCGCAACCGGCGAATGCCACGATACTGTCCAGCAGGTGGTAACCGTCGTCACGCAGCCCGGTGACATGAAGGGCAAGGTTGATCTTGGCCTGAGCCAGCTCGCTATTTTGCATTGCCCGTGCCGTCGGCGGGTTTGGCTTCTTCCTGCAGAACGACGTCCAGTCCGACATCCAGCTTGCGCCGGATGCGATTTGCATCTTTTTCCTCGGGACCGAAAGACAGGGCGCGGCGCCATTGGAACAGTGCCTCGCGCTTGCGGCCGACCATCCAGTAGACGTCGCCGAGGTGATCGTTGATGATCGGGTCATCAGCCACCAGTTCAACGGCACGCTCCATCGGTTCGACTGCTTCCTCGTACTTACCGACCCTGTAAAGCAGCCAACCCAGACTGTCGGTAATGAAACCGTCGTCAGGACGCGCCGCAACAGCCTTCTCGATCATCTGTTGCGCCTCGTCGAGCTTTTGGTTTTTCTCGACCAGAGAATAACCGAGATAATTCAGGACCAGTGGCTGGTCCGGCGCAAGAGAAAGGGATTTGCGGAAATCGGCCTCGGCCTTGTCCCATTCGCCGATACGTTCATAGGACACGCCGCGCGAGTAGAACAGGAACCAGTAGGCCGGCGAATCTGCATCGATCAGCGCAATCGCGCGATCGTAGGATTGAGCCGCCTCGGCATATTTGTCTTGCCCGCGTAGCGCATCACCAAGCGCAGTATGCACGGCCTGGACATCCCCCTGACTACGCGTCAGTCCACGCAGAACCTCGATCGCGGCGTCCGGTTTTTCCGCATCCAGCAGCGCCTCGGCACGACCTATCTCGGCGCTCACGAATGACGGGTCGGACTCGGGTACCTGCGAATAGGCAATGTTTGCCAATACATACTGCCCCTGCTGACGCAACAGTTCCGCCGCCAAGATAATAGCATCGCTGTACACGGGGCGAAGGTAATGCGCCATGCGGGCATAGATCAGTGCGAAACGGTCGTTCTCGTCGCCTGTGAGGGCGCTCGCCAGTGTAAAGAAAACCTCCGCCGCCCCTTCGTTCACGTTCGAGACGAAATCATAGGGCGCCTCGCCGTCTTCGGCGATCCGGTCGCGCAATTCCATCAACTGCCGGTTACCGGAATTGTCGATTGCCTGATCTAGAATTTCCAGCGCCTCGTCCTTGCGACCTAACTGGACCAGAATCTCTGCATGTGCGGTGATGCTGCCGCGATTCAGGTGTAGCCGCTGACCGTCGCTGCCCTGCAGTATCGCGTCCGCCGCCTCAAAGTCGCCGACCACCGCAAGCGCAAGAGCCTTGTGGTACTGGCCGAACAAACGCATTGCTTCGGGCGCCGCCATGGAATCGAATTGGTCGGAAGCCGCGGCCATCTGGCCTTCGCCAAGCAGGACCCATCCGCTGATCAGTCCCTGCAGAAGCGGGCTGAAGCGTTCCTGACCATCATTCATAAGCTCCGAGGCGGCGGCGAAATCCTCTGACTTGACGAGGTTGGCCAACAGGACCAGATCGGTCAACTGGCTTTCGATACCGTTTTCTTTCATGGTCCTGGCCAGCGTCACGGCCGTGTCAATATCGCCTTTTGCGACCTGCGACAGCAGGGCGTTCTGCAACAGATAGGGATTGTTCGGATCGTGTTCGAGCGCACGGGTATAAAAGCGTGCCGCCGCCTCGTAGTCGTTGTCCAGATTGGCCTGATTTGCCGCCAGATAAGATCCTGCGTCGGTCTCTGCCCGCGCCCCGACCGGAGCGAAGGCCATGATCGAGACCATCGCGGCTAGACCCAGTGTTTTCACATATATTTTAGCCACGGCACCCTCAATTCGCTTCGGTCACGCTAGAAGTAGCCTTCCCTCGGGGATTTGACAATGCTTGCTCAGGCCATTCCGAACACAATCAGGTGCGCCGCGCGAAACGACCGCCCCGCAAGGTCACATATTCGGATAATTCGGACCCTCGCCACCCTGAGGCGTCACCCAGGTAATGTTCTGGCTGGGATCCTTGATGTCACAGGTCTTGCAATGCACGCAGTTCTGCGCGTTGATCTGGAAGCGCGGGTTGGAACCATCCTCGTCGCGCAACACCTCGTAGACACCCGCCGGACAATAGCGCTGCGCCGGTTCCGCGTATTTCGGAAGGTTGACGCCGATAGGGACCGACGGATCGGCCAGCACCAGGTGGCAGGGTTCGTCCTCGGCATGGTTTGTCGCCGAGAAGCTGACGTTGGTCAGCCGGTCGAAACTGATCTTACCGTCCGGTTTCGGATAATCGATCGGCGCGTGCTGCGCCGCCGGTTCGGTGGCCTCCGCGTCCGATTTGCCATGCTTCAGCGTACCCAGCGGATTCCATCCGGTCAGGTTGGCGATCCACATGTCGAACCCGCCCAGCGCCAGAGAAGTCCAAAGGCCGAATTTCGACCACAGCGGCTTTACATTGCGAACCCGCTTTAGATCGGTGGCAATCGGGCCGGAGCGCAGATCAGCATCGTATTCGACCAGTTCATCGCCGGACCGCCCCGCCTTGATCGCCGAATATGCGGCCTCGGCGGCCGCCTTGCCGGACAGCATGGCATTGTGGTTACCCTTGATCCGAGGCACGTTGACCAGCCCCGCCGAACACCCCAGCAGAGCGCCGCCGGGAAAAGCGACTTTCGGGATCGACTGCCAGCCACCTTCGGAAATCGCCCGCGCGCCGTAGGCGACGCGCTTTCCGCCCTGCAGCAGTTCCGCCACCTTTGGGTGATGTTTGAAGCGCTGGAACTCCATGTAAGGAAAGAGGTGCGGGTTCTTGTAATTCAGATGGACGACGAAGCCGATGTAAATCTGGTTGTTGTCGAGGTGATAGATGAACGAACCGCCGCCGGCATTGCCGCCCAGCGGCCAACCCATGGTGTGGGTCACGCGGCCTTCGGAATGTTTCGCGGGATCGATCTCCCATATTTCCTTCATGCCGAGGCCGTATTTTTGGACATCGGACTCCCTGCCCAGGTCGTATTTCGCGATAACCTGTTTCGACAGCGATCCGCGCACGCCTTCGGACAGAAAGACGTATTTGCCGTGCAGTTCCATTCCCGGCTCGTAGGACGGGCCAGGGGTGCCGTCCTTCTGCTTGCCAAACTCGCCCGCGACCACGCCCTTGACCTCGCCGTTTTCGCCATAGACCAGTTCGGAACAGGCCATTCCGGGGAAAATCTCGACACCCATCGCTTCGGCCTGTTCAGCCATCCAGCGGCAGACATTGGCCATGGAAACGATATAGTTGCCGTGGTTGTTCATCAGCGGCGGCATCGGCCAGTTCGGAATCTTGAAGCCGCCCTTTTCGGTCAGCATAAGGAAGTTGTCTTCCTTGACCTTGACGGTAACCGGAGCACCCTTTTCCGCCCAAGCAGGGATCAGCGCATTCAGACCGCTGGGATCGAGAACCGCACCCGACAGAATATGGGCACCGACCTCGGAGCCTTTCTCCAGAACGACGACGTTCAGATCTGCATCAAGCTGCTTCAGCCGGATCGCCGCCGACAGGCCGGCCGGACCGGCTCCGACGATGACTACATCATATTCCATCGACTCGCGTTCAACATCAGTCATGTCTGCTCCATCTCACAGATTGCGGCACCAGTCAGTTTTCGCTGTCTGAATAGCAGAGGATGCGGCAGGGCCACAACCTTTGCTTTGCGCCTGAAATCGGTTGAAAACGACACTCCGGCATAATCCAGGAAGAAAATCCACGACGTGTACAATGCAGTCAATTTTTGCGTCGAACCGCGTTATTCTACCTGTTTCAAGCCTGCGGAGCCGGATTTGTCCCGTAAGAAAACCTTTCGCTATTGCAGAATATACGCGGTCTTTTTATGGTTCTTGCTCAATAAGCAAGCAAAGGTCTCCGTGAGATGGAAAAACTGCCAATTACGCCAGCCGGCTTCAAAGCCGCCGACGACGAGCTGAAACGGCTCAAGTCAGTGGATCGTCCTGCCGTGATCAGGGCGATCGCAGAGGCGCGCGAGCACGGAGACCTGTCCGAAAACGCCGAATACCACGCCGCCCGCGAGCAGCAGAGCCATATCGAACGCCGGGTCAAGGAACTCGAAGGTATCATCGGGCGCGCAGAGGTCATTGACGTCAGCAAGCTGTCGGGACCGATCAAATTCGGCGCGACGGTCAAGCTGGTCGACGAGGACACCGAAGAGGAAAAATCTTTCCAGATCGTCGGCGAGAGTGAGGCCAATATCGAAAAGAACCTGCTGAACATCAAATCGCCAATTGCCCGTGCCCTGATCGGCAAGGAAGAGGGCGACAGCGTCGAGGTCGTGACGCCGGGCGGCACCAAATACTACGAAATCGTTACCATACAGTACATTTAGGCGCAGTCCGCCTCGGACCCGCACCGCCAAAACTTCATTGCGTGTAGATTGAAGGACAGTTCCGTGCCTGACTTTTCGCCATCTCCCCGCCGCCGGCAAATTGCGCCAGCGTGGATTGGCTACGCGCTGACGGCGCTTTGGATTTTTGCGGCTTCCCTTTTCTTCTGGTTCTTGCCCGATACAGCAGAGGCGGAGTCCGAATCCGGTCCCGGCAAGCTGCTGCTTGTTTTTGCCGTCCTCTTTCCCGTTGCCCTGATCTGGATTGCGGTCTTCGTCGCACAAGCTCTGCGCACCATGCGGCAGGAGACAGTCGCCCTGCGCGGCGCGCTCGAAAAGCTGGTCCAATCCTTAAAAAACGGGGAAACCGGCGCTCAGAATCCGGCCCTGCAGAGCCAGTTGGCCGAGATCGCAACGCTGACGCGCCTGACCGACAACCGTATTTCGGCCCTGACGGAACAGACTCTGCGTCGGCAGGGAAAATCGTCGACCCCGCGCATGGAGGCTGCCTTGAGCGAAGCCGGCCACCAGCCGGCAGAGGATGCCGCCGCACAACCGGCCCTGCCGCTCAGCGGCCCGAACCACGCCGAGCGAATGCCGATTTCAATCGCAGAGTTCATTCGCGCGCTCGATTTCCCGAAAACTGCCGACGACCGAGACGGATTTCGGATCATGCGCCGCGCCATGGAAGAACGCCGGCTGTCGAAACTGCTCTCGGTGGCTCAGGATTTGCTTTCTGTAATGTCCGAAGACGGGATTTATATGGACGACCTGCATCCCGACCTGCCGATGGCCCGGGTCTGGCGCAGGTTTGCCAATGGCGAGCGCGGGATCACGATCTCGGCGCTCGGCGGCATCCGGGACCGTACCGCGCTGACTCTGGTTAAGTCTCGGATGAAGGCCGACACGGATTTTCGCGACAAAGCGCATAATTTCCTACGCGAGTTCGACACGGTGTTGCGAAATTTCGAGCAGACCGCCGATGATGACGAATTGAATGCAATGGCGACCACACGCTCGGCGCGGGCCTTCATGCTTTTGGGGCGTGTTGCCGGAACTTTCGACTAGGCCGAAGATCAGCCCGAGAGGCCAAAGCCACTGTAGGGCAGAAACCTGACCGGATCGCCGACAGAGATTTCCGCTTCTGTGTCGGGCAGTTCAACAAGACCGGTGGCCCAGCTCAACCCCGATATCCGGCCCGAGCCTTCTGATTTGAACGCCTCCGCCTGCCCGTCGCGATTGATGCGCGCGCGCAGGAACTCTCGCCGGCCGGCCTTTTTCGACTTCGTGAAGCCCGCCGGCACGTCAAAACCGCGCCGCTCCGGCCAGTCCTGCCCCGACATCCGGCAGAACGCCGGATAGCCGAAAACCAGCGTGCAGACAAAGGCCGCGACCGGATTGCCCGGAAGGCCGAACACCGGAACGCCCTGCCACAGCGCCAGCGCCAGCGGGCGACCCGGTTTGACCGCGATGCGCCAGGTCTGCAAGTTGCCCTCGGCCGCCAGAATGGCAGAGACATGATCCTCGTCGCCTGCCGACGCTCCGCCGCTGGTCAGTATGGCATCGACACGCGGGGCAGCTGAGTTGAGAGTACGGCGCAGCAGACCGCGATCATCGCCGACATGGCCCAGATCGACCGGCTCAAATCCCCATTGCCGGATCATGTCGAGCAGCATCGGACGGTTGGCATCGAAAATCTGGTGCCCAGCGACCGGCGCACCGACCGGCACAATTTCCTCGCCGGTGGACAGGACCCCGACACGCAAACGGTCGCAGACCGGCAGAACGCTTAGACCTGCGGCGGCGGCCAGCGCCAGATCGGGCGAACCCAATTTGCGGCCCTTCGCCAAAATCACATCGCCCGCCGAGAAATCCTCTCCGGCCTTGCGGCTGTTCGCGCCTTTTTTGAGTCCCCGTCGGAATGCGATCCGCTCGCCTTCCTGCGTCGTGTCCTCTTCCAGCACCACGGTGTCCACACCCTCCGGCAGGGCAGCGCCCGTCAGGATGCGGATCGCGCAACCTGCCGGCACCGCACCCGTAAACGGCGCGCCGGCCGCCGCGCGGCCCGCGCAAAGCGGCAGTTCCACGATTTCGCTATCGCGCAGGTGCGCAAAACTAAACCCGAAGCCATCGACTGCCGAGTTCGCGTAGGGCGGATTGGATCGCAGGGCCACCGCGTCCGCGCCCAGCACCCGCCCGCCGGCCTGCGCCAGCGGCACATCGCCCGAGCCGACAACGACTGACAAGCCATCGCGCAAGCGGTCCAGCGCCGCGTCCACCGGCTTCCAGTCGACACCGGGCGGCATGGCAAAACAGTTGTTCTTCAGCGGCGGCGGTTTCATCGGGTCAGTCCGCTCCGCTCTATGACGAAATCGGCGATGGATGCGGTATCGGACAGGTCGAACACCGGACGGTCAGCGTCGGGCATCGGCGTGTCAGATGCAATAGCCAGAATGTGCGGGTCATTCGGGTAAATCACCGGATGGCGGGCCTCGGTACGGAAACACTCGATCTTGTCGATCGGTTCGGACTTGAAGCCTTCGACAATGATGATATCGACCGGCGCCATTTTCGCCAGCAGTTCGTCCAGCCTCGCTTCCTTTTCGGCGCGCAGCTCATGCATGATGGTCCAGCGGTTAAATGAGCTCAGCACCACTTCCTGCGCGCCGGCAGAACGGTGGCGATAGCTGTCGCGTCCCGGGTGGTCCACGTCAAAACTGTGATGCGCGTGCTTGACGGTGGAAACGGAGTATCCGCGTACCGTCAGTTCCGCCACCAGCCTTTCGACGAGACCGGTCTTGCCGGAGTTTTTCCAGCCGGTGACACCGAATATTCTCATGTCGTAAGCTCCTGCAACATCTGCCTCGCGCGGGCCAGATCGTCCGGCGTGTTCACGTTGAAAAACGGGTCCACCGGGTCGGTATCAAAGGTGACGCCGGTGCAGCCATGACGATCCGTCCATGCGATAACCTTGCGTGTGCCGTCGACCAGCGCCTGCCGTAGATCCTCGCGCAGGTTGACGGGCCAGAGCGCGAACGTCGGGTGGCGCGACAGCCCGCGTTCGGGATCGGGCGTTTGCGCCATTGCCATCGGGCTTCCGGCGTCCTTCGCTGCCGCCAGCAAGCGGTCCACCAGATCGGCGGGCAGCAAAGGCGTATCTGCCGCGGCAGTGACTATCTGGCCGTAACCATGCGTGGCGGCATAATCCATACCGGCCAATACACCGGCCAGCGGGCCTGCGAAACCTTCTATGCTGTCGGCAACCACCGGCAGGCCAAATCCCGCAAAGCGCGCAGAATCCCCGTTGGCGTTCAACACCAGTCCAGCCACTTGCGGCCCCAGCCGGTCAATCGCATGCGCCAGCAGCGGCTTGCCCTCCAGCGGCAGCAGGCACTTGTCGCCACCGCCCATGCGTCGCGACAACCCGCCCGCCAGAATGACGCCCAAGGGTCTAGTCACGCCTGGCCCCTTTCCGGATCGTCTCGGGATTTTCGGTCTCGCTGCTTGGAACCGCGTCGCGGATAAGGCGGTGCGCGCCGCTCAAGCAGACATAGCGCTGGCCGCGCAACCGCCCGATCAGGGTCAGGTCGACCTGTCTTGCGATCTCGACCCCCCAGGCGGTGAAGCCCGAACGCGACGCCAGCACCGGAATGCCCATAAGGGCGCATTTTATCACCATCTCGGAGGTCATGCGTCCGGTTGTATATAGCAGTTTATCCTGCGCCCCTGTGCCAGTGCTCTGCATCCAGCCGGCAACTTTGTCGACCGCGTTGTGGCGCCCGACATCTTCCATATAAACCAGCGGCCGTCCGCCCTGGCACAGCACCGTGCCGTGGATCGCACCCGCGGTCAGATAGAGGCTAGGCGTGGTGTTGATGGTTTTTGAAAGCTGGTAGAGGTCAGAAGTCCGGACCTTTGTGGCCGGCAAGTGCAGGTCCTCCAGCCCTTCCATCATGTCCCCGAACACCGTTCCCACGGCACAACCGGAGGTGCGGGTTTTTTTCTTGAGTTTTTCTTCATAGGTCGTGGACCCATCGGTGCGCACGACGACGGTTTCCAGCTCCTCGTCGAAATCGACCCTCAGGACCGTTTCGTCCGGCTGCAACATGCCCTGATTGCGCAGAAAACCCAGCGCCAGATACTCCGGGTAATCGCCGATGGTCATCGCGGTGACGATTTCCTGCCCGTTGAGAAAGATCGTCAGCGGGCGTTCCTCGACCACATTGGTCTCGGTTTCCTGTCCCATATGATCGACGCCTGTCACTTTCCGCGTCAGGCGCGGGTTGTCGGGATCGGGCGCGATTATGTATGACGCGGTGTCGTTCTTAATGGACAATTGCCACCTCGGATTTTTTGGCGTAGGCAGTGCAACCTAGGGCCTTAGCGCCCGAATTCCAATACAGAGAATACAGAGATTGTGGTCATGCCGGATAAAAATTTCAGTAGCAGACAGGCGTTCTGGCTCGGGTTTCGCGACGCGCTGCCGTTTCTGCTGATCGTCGTTCCATTCGGCCTGTTGTTCGGCGTCGTCGGAAAAGAGGCAGGCCTCAGCCTGCTGCAGGTTATGGCGTTTTCCGGCCTGGTGGTTGCGGGCGCCTCCCAGTTCACCGCGGTCGCCCTGCTAACCGATCATGCGCCACTGCTGATCGTCGTGCTGACAGCAGTGGCGGTCAACCTGCGCATGGCGATGTACTCCGCTGCACTTGTGCCCCATTTCGGCCGCGCGCCATTGGGGCTCAGGGCGGTTTTGGCATATTTCCTGATCGACCAGACCTTTGCCATGGGCGTCAACAAGTTCGCCGCGGATCCGGGCATGTCGCTGGGGCAGAAGATGGCCTACTTTTCCGGTGCCTTCTGGTTCATGATGCCGCTCTGGATCATTGCCACCTATGCCGGTTCGGTTTTCGGCGCCGCGATCCCGCCGGAATATGCTCTCGATTTCGCGGTACCGATCTGTTTCATCGCGCTGTCAGCGCCGGCAATGCGCAGTTTTCCCTATTTCGTGGCCGGCGTGGTTTCCATTGCAGGGACGCTAGCCCTGGCCTTCATTCCCTTCAAACTCGGCCTGATGATCGCCGCCGTTCTGGCGATGATCGCGGGCGCACAAACCGAAAGCTGGATGAAAAGGCGCGCGCAATGATTACGGCAAGTCAACTCTCGGTATGGTTCGTTATTCTGGCGCTGGCAGTGGCCACCTACCTGATCCGGTTTTCCTTTCTGGGCTTGCTGGACGCTGAAAAAATGCCTCGCTGGCTGGAACGTCACCTCAAGTTCGTCGGCGTGGCGGTCATGCCCGGGATCGCGGCACCCGCCGTATTCTGGCCGGACGCGACTGGCGGCGATCCCGATCCGGCGCGCCTGCTGGCCGCATTAGCGGCCCTGCTGGTCGGTATATGGCGGCGCAGCGTGCTGGCTTCGGTCGCGGCTGGTCTGGTAACGCTTTACGCAGGACTTTTCCTGCTCGGCTAGACCGGTAGAGCCGTGGTCTTGAACACTGTCCGCAACGCAAAACTGCTGTGCATCTGGGCGACGCCGGGCAGACGCGACAAGTACCGGCGGTGGATACGGGCGAAATCGTCAGTGTCCTGTGCCGTGATCTTCAACAGATAGTCCGCCGTTCCGGCCATCAGGTGGCATTCCAGCAGGTCGGGGATCAGTGCGACCTCTTTCTCGAAGGCGTCCAGAATATCGTCGGACTGGCCGGACAGTGTTATCTCGACGAACACTGTGGTCGGGCGGTCAACCTTGCGGGCGCTCAACAGCGCTACATAGCCCTTGATGATGCCTTCTTTTTCAAGCCGCTGAACGCGCCGGTGGCAGGCCGACGCAGACAGGTTGATCTGCTCCGCCAGTTCCGCATTGGACAAGCGGCCGGCCTTCTGAAGTCGCCTAAGAATTCGCCTATCTGTATCGTCTATTTCAAACATACGATATATTCTTCTAATTATTCTGCTATTAATCAAAGAATATTCGAAATTGGACCAATATCAAGCAAGACTTTGCAATCGAACATTTCCCGAATCACGGCATGATAAAAAAATTCGAATTTTTTACCGAGGAGAGTCACAATGTTGATCGGTTGCCCGAAAGAAATAAAAGTCCGCGAATACCGTGTCGGACTGACACCTGCTGCCGCGATGGAGGCTATCCTTCGGGGGCACAAGGTCATCATCGAAACCAACGCCGGCACCGGCGCCGGCTTCCCTGATCAGGACTACAAGGCCGTTGGCGCCGAGATCGTCGGTACCGCCAAGGAAATTTTTGCCCGCGCCGACATGGTCGTGAAAGTGAAAGAGCCTCAGCCGGTAGAACGCCAGCAGTTGCGCGAAGGTCAGATTCTGTTCACATACCTGCATCTGGCACCCGATCTGGAGCAAACCAAGGACCTGCTGGAAAGCGGCGTCACCGGTATCGCCTATGAAACTGTCACAGACCGTATGGGCGGCCTGCCACTGCTGGCGCCAATGTCGGAGGTTGCCGGCAAGCTGGCACCGCAGGTCGGCAGCTGGACCCTGCAAAAGGCCAACGGCGGACGCGGCGTTCTTATGGGCGGCGTTCCGGGTGTCGGGCCGGCCGAGGTGGTTGTGCTGGGCGGCGGCGTCGTAGGTACGCATGCGGCGCGGGTTGCTGCCGGAATGGGCGCGCAGGTTACCGTTCTGGATCTGTCGCTGCACCGGATGCGCTATCTCGACGATGCTTTCAGCAGCGTATTCCAGACCCGTTACGCGTCCAAGGGCAACACCGCCGAACTGATTGCCAGCGCCGACATGGTGATCGGCGCGGTTCTGGTGCCAGGTGCCGCGGCCCCGAAACTGGTTTCGCGCGCTCAACTGTCCACCATGAAACCCGGCGCGGTTCTGGTGGATGTGGCCATCGACCAGGGCGGCTGCTTTGAAACCTCGCACGCCACGACCCACGACGATCCGATCTACGAGGTCGACGGTATCATGCACTATTGCGTCGCCAATATGCCGGGTGCTGTTGCCCGGACCTCGACGATCGCGCTGGGCAATGCGACCATGCCGTTCATGCTGGCGCTGGCCGACAAGGGCTGGCGTAAGGCTTGTGCCGACGATCAGCACCTGAAAAACGGCCTGAACGTCCACGCCGGCATGTTGACCTATGACGCGGTCGGCAAAGCGCTGGGCATCGACGTCATCGACCCTGACGCTGCCATGAAAAAATAAGGGCGCGCCGTAAGGCACGCCCCCAAAACTGAACCTGTTGGCGAAAAGATTACTTCTTCGCCAGCAGGTCTCGGATTTCCTGTAAAAGCTCCACTTCGCTCGGCCCCTTAGGGGCAGGGGCAGGAGCCTCTTCCTTCTTTTTCAGGCTATTTACACCTTTCACAAGCAGAAAGACGACGGCCGCAATGATCAGGAAGTTTACAACGGCCATGATAAAGCGGCCATAAGCGAACACCGCCGCACCGGCTTTTTCCGCATCTGCCAGCGAAGCATATTCGCCGCTGCCCAGAATGACGTAAAGGCCCGAGAAATCAATCCCGCCGGTGAACAGGCTAATAAACGGATTTACAAGATCGCCGACCATCGACTGGACGATGGCGGTGAATGCGGCGCCGATGATGATCCCGACCGCCATGTCCATGACGTTGCCTCTGGAAATGAACTTCTTGAATTCGTTTAACATTGTGGGCTCTCCCTGTATGGTGGGTGTCAACTGGTCTGTCCACATTGAACCGTTCGGCGCAGTATTCAAGAGCAAACATCGCGGATTTACGCGACGCTCTAGTGGCTGATCGCGAAATCGGACAAGATTTAGCGCAATATCGAAGGGTGCAAGAATGATGCGGCTGCAAGATTTTCCGGTCACCAGGAAGTGGCCGCCGCGGCATCCGGAGCGGTTACAATTGTATTCGCTGGCGACGCCGAACGGTCTGAAAGTCTCGATCTTTCTGGAAGAGACCGGCCTGCCCTATGAGTTTCACCGCGTTGACTTTGCGAGCCGCGACCAGAAATCGCCGGAATTCACATCCCTTAATCCGAACCAGAGAATTCCCGCGATAATCGACCCGAACGGGCCGGATGGCGCGCCCATGCCTTTGTGGGAGAGCGGCGCGATCCTGATCTATCTTGCCGAAAAGACCGGAAAGTTGATGCCACAACAACCTGCGAGGCGCTACGAGACCCTGCAGTGGCTAATGTTCCAGATGGGGAACCTCGGACCGATGGTGGGTCAGGTCGGCGTCTTCAACAAGTTCGAAAAGGACAAATACGCCGGGACGCCGGTGCTGGACCGTTACGTTCGGGAAACCGTGCATCTACTGGGAATACTGGATCGCAGGCTCGACGGTCGCGACTGGCTGATGGATGATTATTCCATTGCCGATATCGCCACCGCGCCGTGGCTGCGCAATATCGTCGGGTCCTACAATGCCGGCGAACTGGTCGGATGGTCCGACCTGACCAACCTGCCCGCCTATCTGGAGCGGTTTCTGGCGCGTCCGGCGGTGCAGGCATGTCTGCCTGCACCGGGATAAGCTCCGCTTAGCCGCGCAATACGCCGCCTGTAGCCTTCGACACTTTTTCGATGATCTTGGCAGAAACCGCCTCGATATCCTTGTCGGTCAATGTCGAATCCGTGGGTTGCAGGCGCACCGTGATTGCCACGGATTTCTTGCCCTCGCCCATTTGCGCCTCGGCCTTGGCTCCGGTGAACTGGTCGAAAACGGAAGCTTCCGAAATCAGCACCTTGTCCGCACCCTTGGCAGCGTTCAGCACAGCCAGCGACTCGACGTCCTGATCCACCACGAAAGCGAAATCGCGGTCGACTGCCTGCAGGTCCGAAATGTCCAGCGCCGGACGGGCGGTGGATTTGGCGCGCGGGAACGGCGGGCGTTCAATATGGATGGCAAACGCCACGGCAGGTCCCTTGACCCCCATCGCGCTCAGCACCTTGGGGTGAATCTCGCCGAATCCGGCCAGCACGTTTTTCGGCCCCAGCGACAGCTTGCCGGAGCGTCCCGGATGCCACCAAGGGTTGCCCATGCGCAGAACCATAAGCTTGTCCGGCGCACCGATCGCCGACAGTACTGCCTCGGCATCGGCCTTGGCATCGAACACGTCAACCGGACGCCGTGCGCCGTGCGGGTCGCGCGGACCGGAATGGCCGACCAGAAGACCGGTCGCGAACAGTTCCTGCTCTCCGGGTTCGCCGCCGTGGAACACGGGGCCGACCTCGAACAGCGCCACATCCATGTTGCCGCGCGCCTGGTTGCGCGCCGCGGCCTGCAACAGGGCCGGCAGCAGGCTGGGCCGCATGTGGCTCATGTCGCTGGAAATCGGGTTGCCGAGCATCACCGCATCCGACCCGCCGCCGAACATCTGGGCCGAAGCCTTGTCGATGAAGCTGTAAGTCACGCATTCGTTGTAGCCCAGCGCCGCAATCGTGCGCCGCGCGGTGATCTCGCGGTTCTGCATTGGCGTCAGGATCGGCTTGGCCACGCCCTTTGCGGGGCGGTCCAGCGGCTTGCCTTTCAGCTTGGTCAGCGAGGCGATACGCGCGATTTCCTCGACCAGATCGGCCTGTCCCAGAACATCGGGGCGCCATGTCGGCGGGGTCACCTGATCGCCGTCGATTTCAAATCCCAGATCGGTCAGCGTCTTGCGCTGTACCTCTGCCGGAATATCCATCCCGACCAGCGACTTCACGCGGTCGGTATCGAGCGTATAGCTGCGCGACACATCCGGCACGGAGCCTGCGATCACCGGCTCGGAAACCTCGCCCCCGCACAGCTCCAGAATCATCGCCGCCGCCATATCGCAGCCGACCGGCGTGAAGGCCGGATCGACACCGCGCTCAAAGCGATAACGCGCGTCGGA
>JAHEFH010000038.1:0-8533 GCA_024640245.1 Paracoccaceae bacterium
GGATTGTGTTTGCTTCGCCATGTCGCTCTCAGCCCGTTAGATATTGGAAGGGCAGGCCCAGGAGCAAGACCAAACCGAACAGTAGTTGCAACAGCGGCAGAAAACGGCTTGAACCGCGTTCATAGAACACTGCGAACGCGCCGAAAATGATCAGGCACAATCCGAGCAACCGCATCTCGATGTTCAGGCCCAGAGAAACGGTCGCCATGCCTCCGACTGTCAGCAGCACCAGTACCAGATATATGTTGCGCAACCGGCCACTGCGTTGGAATGCCTGCGTAAATGACCACAAGACAGAAGCAAACAGCGCTGCGGCGACCAGAATGCCCGCCAGTATGTAGGCAAAATTCATTTCCGAGGCACCTGTATTCGACGTGCGATGCGCAAGGCTCCGGTATGCAGGTGAACAGGCGGTATCACGATGCAGCGAATGCCAGAATGGTAAACACTGCCAGATCGATCATCATCATCTTTCTGGGAGCACGAAACATCACATAAATCCAGACCCCGATCGAAACTGCAAAGATCACGATCGTCGGACTGAACTTCATGATACCCCAAGTGCCGGACTGTGCCTCGACGCCGGATATGAACACGATAGTCGCCGTGTAAACGAGTGCTAGCAGATTCCATGTCGCCGCCCGCACAGCTGTATGGTGCAAATCGCCGGTGATGAAGAACGCTTTCAATGGCAGAACAATCAGATGAGTCATCGCGAAGGCGATGGTGAAGGGTACCAAAAATGAAAACATGCCGGACGAAATCATTTCTATCGCACCGCCTCTATCGGCCCTTCAGCGCGGGCATTTATGAACTGGTCCAGATAGGGATCACCGCTGTTGTCCATTTCACCTATCGGACCGGTCCACTGAACCACGCCGTTGTGGATCATCGCGACCTTGTCGGCGATCGCTCGAACCGAGGACATGTCATGCGTAATGGTCATGGCGGTGGCGCCCATCTCGACCACAATCTCGCGCACGAGTTCGTTGATCACCCCCGACATGATCGGGTCGAGTCCCGTAGTCGGTTCATCAAAAAAGATTATGGCCGGATTTGCGGCTATGGCGCGGGCGAGGCCGACGCGTTTCTGCATGCCGCCGGAAAGTTCCGCAGGGAAAAGGTCCGCAACATCCGGGCGAAGTCCGACGCGGCGCAGCTTTTCGATGGCGATCTCGCGTGCCTCTTCCTTCGAGCGCTTATGCGGGCCGCGCAACAGACGGAAAGCGACGTTTTGCCAGACCGACAGACTGTCGAACAGGGCGCCGCCCTGAAAGAGCATTCCGAACTGTTCCAGAAACTCGTCGCGGTCGCCCTTCGTCGCATCTTTCCCGTTGACCATGATTAGACCGCTGTCGGGCTTCACCAGACCGATGATGCACTTGATCAATACCGACTTGCCGGTACCCGACCCGCCGATGATAACCATGCTCTCGCCCTTGGCGATCGACAGGTTGACGCCGTTCAGGACGACCTTGGGGCCAAAGGATTTATGAAGGTCGGTGATTTCGATCATGAAGAGAAAAACACCTCTGTCAGCATATAGTTGGCGGCCAGTATCAGCACGGAAGCGCTGACCACCGCGTTGATCGTCGCGCGTCCGACGCCCTGTGCGCCACGCCCGGAATTATAACCATGATAACAACCCATCAGCGCCACTATAAACCCGAAAACGGCGGCCTTTGTCAGGCTGGATACGATATCCTCGGCCTCCAGAAAGTCCCATGTGTTTTTCAGGTAGGCCGCGGCGTTGAAGCCCAACCTCTGGGTCCCCACGAGGTAACCGCCCAGAATTCCAAGCGTATCGCCGATGAATACTAACACCGGCATCGCCAGCGTTGCCGCCAGTAGGCGCGGGACCACCAGATATTTGATCGGATTGGTGGACAGGGTGGTCAGCGCATCGATCTGTTCGGTTACCCGCATCGTACCCATTTCCGCGGCAATCGACGACGAAACCCGCCCGGCAACCATCAGGCCGCCCAGCACCGGACCCAGTTCGCGGACCATGCCGATGGCTACGATAGACGGCACCACGGATTCAGCGTTGAACCGCGATCCGCCGGAATAGATTTGCAGCGCCAGCGCGCCACCGGTGAAAATTGCGGTCAATCCAACGACCGGCAGGCTGAAATACCCGATCTGTAGAAGTTGCTGGCCGAGCTCCCGCGGATAAAGCGGCGGCCGGAATACATGGCTGACAGCGGTTGCCATGAAAAAACTGATCCGACCTATCGCGGCCAACAGTGCTGTGAAGGATCTGCCGACAGCGGCGAGAAACCCGAAAAACCAGCTTAGTATGAACATGGTCTGCCTCGTATTCGTTCAAGCGCCACTGTAGCGGCGTTTGTAGCGCGCGCCAAGGGAGGTAAGTATTTCATAACCGATGGTTCCGGCGGCGTTAGCAAGGTCATCAACAGTCTGGTGCCGGTTCATCAGTTCGAGGCTGTCCGGGACTGTTTCCAGAGCCGTCACATCGACAGTCAGCAAATCCATCGAAACCCTTCCGACCAGCGGGCAGGGCGTATCACCGGCATAGAGTACGGGAGGATTTTCGCCCGTCGCCCGGAGTATCCCGTCGGCATATCCCGCGGCGAGCGTCGCTATCACGGCATGGCGCTCTGCGACCCAGTGGGCGCCATAGCCGACGGATTCGCCGGTCTTGACCGTGCGGGTTTGGATGACAGGGATCGAGAGGGTAACGACCGGTTCCGCATCGGTAAATGGCGCTCCGCCGTAAAGCCCGATGCCCGGCCGGCACAAATCGAAGTGAAACTCGGGGCCTAACAGGATCCCGCCGGTGGCTGCCAGCGACCGGCGCCAGCCCTTGCCATCTGTCATGCGGCGGAACTCTGCCAACTGCGCGGCATTCATAGGATGGTCGGGTTCGTCGGCGCAGGCCAGGTGCGAGATCACCAGTTCGGGTTTTCTGTCGCCCAGTAGCTCGAGCGCGGCGGCGAGTTCGTCCGCCTCCATGCCCAGCCGGTTCATACCGGTGTCGAGTTGCAGCCCGAAACCTTCGCGGTTTTCCGACGCCAAATAGCGTTTAACCTGTTCTGTCGAATTCAGCATCGGAATAAGCGGGAAGTCGTAATACAGCGGATTATCATAGGCCATCTGGCCCGAGAAAACATAGATTTTTGCCTTCGCGCCGACAGCGGCGTAGAGTTTAACGCCTTCCTCTGCGGTCGCCACGAAAAAAGACCGCGCGCCAGCGTCGAAAAGGGGTTTGGCGACCTCTGACACGCCCAGACCATAAGCATCCGCCTTGATCACAGCGGCGGTTTCCACCGCAGATTCTGACAGGGCGTCCAGCGCCCGCCAGTTGGCGGCGATCGCGTTCAGGTGAATGGTCAGGTTGGCAGCTGTCATTTCGGCGTTCCTTTTCCGGAACGTATGGGCCACAGGGTAGGATCAAGGTCAAGTGCAAAGGCGTCCGGTTTTCCGCCTTTGCACCGGATCAGAACTCCCGGTTGCCCTGGTTTTGCCAAGGCTTGGCCAGATCGCCGAAACGGGTAAAGCGACCCTCGAAGCTCAGTTCGATCGTGCCGATCGGTCCGTGACGCTGTTTGCCGATGATGACTTCCGCCTTGCCGTGCAGGGCTTCCATCTCTTCCTGCCAGGCCATCATTTTTTCGGCCTCGTGGTCGCCCGGTTTTTCGCGCTCTTTGTAATATTCCTCACGGTAGACGAACATTACCACGTCCGCGTCCTGCTCGATCGAGCCGGATTCACGCAGGTCGGACAGTTGCGGGCGCTTGTCCTCGCGGTTTTCGACCTGTCGCGACAACTGCGACAGGGCGATGACTGGGATTTCCAGTTCCTTGGCGATGGCCTTCAATCCTTGCGTGATCTCCGAGACCTCGTTGACGCGACTGTCTTTGGCCGAGGCCGGGCGGACCAGTTGCAAATAGTCGATGATGAGCACGTCCAGCCCGTGTGTGCGTTTCAAGCGCCGTGCGCGGGCGGCCAGTTGGCTGATCGGCAGGGCGGGCGTGTCGTCGATATACAGCGGACAGGTTTCAAGTTGTTTCGCCGCCTGTACAAACCGGCGGAATTCTTCTTCGGTCAGATCGCCGCGGCGGATCTGGTCCGAGGGCACCTCCGAAGCTTCGGACAGGATCCGCGCAGCAAGCTGTTCAGCCGACATCTCAAGTGAATAGAATCCGACGACGCCGCCATCGACCGTACCCACAGTCCCGTCCGGCAAAGTGCCCTTTTTATATTTCTTGGCGATGTTGAATGCGATGTTGGTCGCCAGCGAGGTTTTACCCATAGACGGGCGTCCGGCAAGGATCAGCAGGTCGGATTTGTGCAGTCCCCCGAGCTTGGCATCCATATCGCGCAATCCGCTGGACACGCCCGCCAGTCCGCCTTCGCGCTGATAGGCGGCGTTGGCCACGTTTACGGCATCGTTCACGGCCCTGAGAAAGCTCTGGAACCCGCTGTCGACATTGCCCTGTTCGCCAAGTTGATACAGGCGCTGTTCCGCCTCGACGATCTGTTCCGCCGGTTCGCTCTCGACGTCCATCGTGATGGCTTTCTGGCTGATCTCTTCGCCGATGGCGATCAGGTCGCGTCGGATAGCCATGTCATAGATCATCCGGGCGTAGTCGCGAGCCGCAAACACCGATACCGAAGCGCCGGCAAGTCGCGCCAGATAGGCCGGCCCGCCAAGCTCAGCCAGACCGGGATCGTCCTCCAGAAACGCCTTCAGCGTCACCGGGGATGCCAGGGCGTTTTTCTGGATGCGCCGCGCCGCGATTTCGAAAATCCGGCCGTGCAGCGGGTCAAAGAAGTGGGCCTCGTTCACAATCGCGGCGATACGGTCATAGACGTCATTATTGACCAGCAGAGCGCCCAGCAATGCCTGTTCCGCCTCGATATTATGCGGCAGACGCTGTGATTCTTCGGGTTGTAGTGACGTACTTGCCTGTAAGGCTGTGATACCGCTCATGTTTTTATTTTAACCGTCCCTGGCGCTCTAATTGGCAGGTTTCACAATGACACATTAGCCTGTGCCAAATCTATCTGGAAATCCTGTGGATAGCCTGTGAATTGTTATTTTGATTGTCCAAAGACATATCATATTTTGCCGTTCGGAAAAACCCTGAACGGCCATGAAATTCGTTGTTCAGGCCACCCGCCAGTAGATCGGAAAGCCCGGGTCGAACACAGTCACCGGCCCGTCGCCGGTTTCGACTTTTGATGGGAAGATGACGGCTTCTTCTTGTTTTTCCAAAGTTATTTTCGACGAATTGACTGGCAGCCTGTAATGGGCGGGGCCATTCAAAGAGGCAAAAGCCTCCAGCTTGTCCAAAGCATTCTCTGCCTCAAAGACATGTGCCAGACAGGACATTGTATTCGTGGCGGAAAATACGCCTGCGCAGCCGCAGGCGCTTTCCTTGTTGGGGTCGGTATGCGGGGCGCTGTCAGTCCCTAGGAAGTAGCGGGGGTCCCCCGAAGTGGCGGCAGCCACAAGCGCGACGCGGTGCAATTCACGTTTGGCAACCGGCAGGCAGTAGTAATGCGGCTTGATGCCGCCGACCAGAATATGGTTCCGGTTGATGATCAGGTGGTGCGTTGTAATCGAACCGGCGATATTCTCGCTGGCCGCGATGTAATCCACTCCGTCCTTGGTCGTGATATGCTCCATGGTAATGCGCAATTCGGGAACGCGGCGGCGCAGAGGGGCCAGAACGCGGTCGATGAACACGGCCTCTCTGTCGAAGATATCGACGGCGGGGTCCGTCACTTCGCCGTGAACGCAGAGCGTGCAGCCGACCTCCGCCATCTTTTCCAGCACCGGCATGACGCGATCGAAATCTTTCACGCCCGAAGCCGAATTGGTCGTGGCTCCGGCCGGATAGAGTTTGACGGCCGTAATCAACCCGTCATTGAAAGCAGCGGCAACGTCGGCCGGATCGGTATCCTCGGTCAAATAGAGCGTCATAAGGGGCGCAAAGTCTGCGCCTTCGGGCAGGGCTGCCATTATCCGGTCGCGATAGGCGGCGGCCTGCTTGGCTGTGACCACGGGCGGTACCAGATTCGGCATGATGATCGCACGGGAGAAATCGCGGGCGGTTTCGGGCAGGACGGCCTCAAGCATGGCACCGTCTCGCAGATGCAGATGCCAGTCGTCAGGGCGAGTTATAGTGAGCTTCCGGATCATGGGATCGGCCTTTTTCTGGGTCACCGCGATTTACACTTGCCCTGTCAGGATTGGCAAGCGCGCGGTGGAAAAATATTCAGTGGATGCGGTGCGGCGTCTGATTTGTGTGTCAACCTCCGGAAAGACATTAGGCGTTCGCGAAAAAGCTTTTGAAACCTAGCAGTTTAAGAGGCCGGCTTGTGCGTTGGCGCAGCAACAGAAATGCCGCCCTCAAGCGCAACCTGGACTAGCGACCAGTTCCTTTCCGCGAATCCCGGTGCGACCATGATCACAGCCATTGCCGGTATCCAGCCAACCCCATGCCCAGACTTTCCCACGCTCCGGCAAGCAAAATCCAGCCAGCGGTGATCGACAGCAAACCCAGGTCAATCGCGGCATAAGTTACGCTAACTATCGCCATGCCGAGGGCCTCTGCCAAGCTGCAGGCCAGCACCCAGTCCGAAAAATTCGTGTGGCTATTTACCGGCTTCGGTTTGGGTCGTATCGCTATCATTCAAACGCTCCACAAATCGCTCAATCAGCAGTTTGTGTTTGCCGACGTCAATTTCCTTGTCGGTCAGGATCAACTCCGCTGCGGCCGGTTTGCCGATTAAGTCTTGGAATTGGGCCAGCGCGACTGCGCCATCGCTGCCGCCCACGGTGCAGAAGACCCCATAGCGTCCGACCTGATATTTATGAGCTTTCAGATATCCTAACATCGGGGAACTTATGCGGCCCGCCCAGACAGGAGTGCCGAAGATAACGAGGTCATAAGCGCCGGGTGTAAGCCGGGCCGTCCGGATGTTGGCAGGACGCGCAATGTAGGCTTCAATCGCCGATCTAAAGAACTCGACGATGCCTTTGCGGGTTCTGTTCTCTGATATCGGTTCCAGATCGGCACTGGCAAGTACTGCCAACGTCTCGGCTGCGTGACGCGTGTACCCGGTTCTGGAATAATACACTATCAAGATTTTTTTCATGCCTCTGTTTACCACATCGGCCAAGTCAGGGTTTTGACCTGTATCAAGACGGGTGCCGCAGCACAGCGCTTTGGCGGCCACACAGTGCAATCCTCAGGCGGTTTTGTCGATTTGGGCTGGCTATTTACCGTAAGGGTGACTATGTGAGCGGTTCTAGCCAAGCAAACGCTTCGGCTCAGTGGTTTGACGGCTTGACGGACAATACAGTCCAAAGTGAGTTCAAGCCTCAAATGACGCGAACGATCGGACCCCTGAGGAAACAGGGCGACTGGGTTCGCATTCTTGGCGGATAATCCGCTATTTGAAAGGTTTACTACTTGTCTAATTTTGCAGCCCTCGGGCTCTCCAATGTTCTGCTCTCCAAACTGGAAGCGGACGGTTTCACCGATCCAACGCCCATCCAGACGCGGGCAATCCCGCTGGTTCTGGAAGGCCGCGACATCATGGGTCTGGCGCAAACCGGTACCGGTAAAACGGCGGCCTTCGGCCTGCCGCTGATCCACAAACTTCTCTCCCCCAGCTTCAAGCCCGCGCCGAAAACCGTGCGTGCGCTGATCCTCGCGCCGACGCGCGAACTGGCCAAACAGATCTCTGATAACCTTGTCGGTTTTGTCCGCGGCACGCCGCTGAAAATCGGTGTCGTCGTCGGCGGTGTTCCAATGCCCAAACAGATCAAAACCCTGTCTAACGGCATGGATATTCTGGTGGCGACACCCGGCCGCCTGCTGGACCTGATGAATCGCCGCGCAGTTATCCTGAAAGAAACCAAGTTTCTGGTGCTGGACGAGGCCGACCAGATGCTGGACATGGGCTTCATCCACGATCTCCGCAAGATCGCGGCCAATCTGCCGACAGAGCGCCAGACGCTGCTGTTTTCGGCAACGATGCCGAAGCTGATGGCCGAACTGGCCGAGACTTACCTGAATAACGCCGTGCGCGTTTCCGTTTCGCCCGAAGGTGCGGTCGCTGACAGGATCGACCAGTCGGTGCATTTCATCGCGCAGGCCGAAAAGACCGCGCTGTTGAAAGAGTATCTGACGAAGAACGGCAACGAGCGTGCGATCGTTTTTTCGCGCACCAAACACGGTGCCGAGCGGCTGATGAAGAGCCTGACAGGCGCAGGTTTCTCCGCCAGCTCAATCCACGGCAACAAGAGTCAGGGCCAGCGCACGCGTGCGCTGGACGGCTTCAAGGAAGGCTCAATCAAGGTTCTGGTTGCGACTGACGTGGCGGCCCGGGGCATTGATATTCCGCAAGTCAAATACGTCTATAACTTCGATCTGCCGAATGTGCCGGAAAACTACATCCACCGCATCGGCCGGACCGCGCGTGCGGGCGAGGGCGGCACGGCGATTGCGCTTTGCGCTCCTGCGGAAATGAAAGAACTGCGCGCCATCGAAAA
>JAHEFH010000038.1:8633-21499 GCA_024640245.1 Paracoccaceae bacterium
TCGAGATATTTCCGCCAATTTTTCTGGGGAAGCGCCTTTGCCTGCACATTAAACTTGGTGTTCATCAGGTTGCTCAGTTGAGAAATCCCGATCTGCTTTTTCGTGGCTGCGCCAATTAGCCCGAAAATTTGGTTGTCCAAAGCTGTTCGTTTCTTTTCGGGTGCAGGTGCCGGCTTGGGAACCACTTCTGGTTTGCCGGTAACCTCATGGAACGTACTACAGGCTTTCCGAAACGCTAGCGGGGCCTTTTCTTCGCCGATGCCGATCACATGGAACCCGCGTTCGCGCAGGTGGTGCGCCAGATGCGAGAAATCCTGATCCGACGTCGCGATTGCGAAAGTGTCGATCTGTTCTGTATGGGACAAATGCACCGCGTCGATAGATAAGAGAATGTCGGCGCCATTCTTGATCGACCCGCTGTGCACAACCCGAAAGCCGGGTGCAGCACCCCAGTCGGTGATCTGTATGGCGTTTCCATAGACCCGCTTGACGGTCGGGTGCGCAGTTTTTGATGCGCGGGTTAGAATTTGCCCTGCGCGGGCGGCGCGAATGTTTTCGCCGTCAATCAACAGGGCAACTGTTGGTTTCTTGGGCGTGGGTACAATGGTTGCCGTCATGGAAATCTCGATCTTCTAAACGAATGTTATTTAAAGAGTTTATGTGATGATGCAATAAATTCAATAGTTTATCCACTCCTGCTTTTCGATTGCCGGTTGCGGCTCCGACCAGCCATCCCAAAAAATCAGGCTTCTATCTTCTGACCCCGGCGTTCGATATGCACGATTGCAGCTAACCCTTGGCGCGGTGCCGCCATGACGGTACGGGGCCGGAGGTTGTCGGTATTTGCATTGATCCTTGAACTCTTAAAGGATAAACCCGCCTTGTTCTCAGGGCGGGGTGCAATTCCCCACCGGCGGTGACAGCCCGCGAGCGCCTTCATGTCGAAGGGTCAGCAGATACGGTGGAATTCCGTGGCCGACGGTGAAAGTCCGGATGGTAGAGAATGGAGACGTTGCCGCGAAGGGGCCGCGTTTCTGTACGCTCTGGGGTCTTGTCTGTTGAAGGAAGGAACCAGTGCGATGACAAAACCCCTTAAAATTGCCTTTATTAAGGCTGGATGGCATTCTGAAATCGTGGATCAGGCGCTGGTCGGATTTCATGCGGAACTCGAAGCGCAGGACAGTGATGCTGGCGTGGACAGTTTCGATGTTCCCGGAGCGTTCGAAATGCCCTTGCTCGCCAAACAACTTGCCGAAACCGGCGACTATGACGCAGTCGTGGCGGCGGCCTTCGTCGTTGATGGCGGAATTTACCGGCACGAGTTCGTGTCGCAGGCCGTCGTTGACGGGCTGATGCGGGCCCAGATGGACACAGGCGTTCCGGTTTTCTCTGTCAGCCTGACACCCAAGGATTTCGACGGATCGCCCGAGCGGATTGCATGGTTTGCCGAGCATTTCGTGATTAAAGGTGCAGAGGCGGCAAGCGCAGTGCTGGCTGTCGTAGGTCAGGATGACTCGACAGGGGTTCGCCTGTCTTCCTAGTTCTTTGCGGCCTCGATCGCCGGCAGGATGCTCTCTTGCAGAATATGCTGGGTTATTGGCCCGGCGTGGCGCAGTACGACCGTGCCGCTGCCGTCGATCACAAAGGTCTCGGGTACGCCGTACAGCCCCCAGTCGAGTCCAGTCCGTCCGGCGTCCATTGAGAGTTTCTTGTAGGGGCTGCCCAACTCGTCCAGAAAGCTTTGAGCATTTACAGGCGTGTCTTTGTAATTGACTCCGTGGATGATGACGCCGCTGTCGGCGAGTTGTTGCAGGTTCGGGTGCTCGACGCGGCAGGGGCCGCACCAACTGGCCCAGAAATTCACCAGTTTCACGCCGGGTGCTGTAAAGTCAGCGGCCGTCAGCAGGGGTTGATCGCCGAATGCCGTTACAGTCAGCAGCGGCGCGGGCTTGCCTTCTGCCTGACTGGGCAGCGCGTCCGGGTTTTCCCGGTACAGTCCGAGGATGAACATCGTGGCTATTGCCGCGAAAACCAGCGGTGGCAGGATCAGGTAGGGCGAGATACGCATCTTAGCCATTTTTGCGGTGCCGTTTTTCTTCTTCAGCCAGTTTTTTTCGTGCCCGCGCGCTCTGGGTCAAAGAAAGCCAGATCAGACCGGCAAGCAGCAGGACAGAAATGCCGTAAGCCGACAGGACCGCATCGGCGTATTTTCCAAGATCAGGCGTCATGTCGCGCTCCCCCGAACTTGCAGGGCCGACAGGCGGCGCAGCCGGATCTCAGTCCGGGTGCGCAGCAAAACCAGCGATACGAACAGTAGGACAAAGCCCGCGATGCAAACCAGAAGCGGCAGGTAGAAAGCGTTGTCGACATGTGTTTCGGCATCCACCGACAGCGACGCACCCTGATGCAAGCCCTGGTTCCAGAAGTTCACGGCATAGCGCGACAGTAGCGCGAAAACAGATCCGACCATGCACAGAATGGAAGTCAGGTCTGCCGCGGTGTCACGATCCTCGATCGCGGTCCAAAGGGCCATGTAACCGAGGTAGAAAACGAACAGGATCATGAAGGATGTCAGTCGCGGATCCCAGGCCCAATAGGTGCCCCACATGGGCTTGCCCCAGATCGCGCCGGTAAACAGAGCGATGAGCGTCATGGTAATGCCGATCGGAGCCGCCGCCTTGGCCGCCAGCGCCGAGACGTGGTGGCGTCGGATAAACCAGATCAGCGAGGTCACGAGCATCATAATCCAGATGTTGATCGCCAGAAATGCACTGGGCACATGCAGGAAGATGATCTTGACTGTCGAACCCTGTTTGTAATCGTCAGGGGTGAAAAAGAACCCCCAGACCAGCCCCACCAGAAGGAACGCGCCCGACAGGACCGTCAGTACAGGCAATACCCGCCCTGACAGGGACATGAATTTCGCAGGATTGGCATATTTCCAGACTGACATGCTCTGATTTCTATCTCTTTTCTGCGGAAGGGCAACTGCGTTAAAGTCACATCCCCGTCATATGCGGCGGTTCACCTCAGATTGACCCGTAGTGCGAGCGCCGCAGCAAGGGGCATCGCTGCCACGGCAAACAGGCTCAATCCCGTCATCATTGCCCATGTGGACAGCGGATCCTGCCCCGTCGCGGCCCGTGTGACGGTTTGCGCTCCGAAAATCAGCGTCGGAATATAAAGCGGCAACACCAGCAGCGACAGCAGCAGTCCGCCACGTTTGACGCCGACGGTGATCGCCGCGCCGAAACTGCCGATGAAACTTAGCGCAGGCGTGCCGGTCAGCAGGCTTGCGACCAGCCAAAAATAGGCCTCGGACGGTAGGTTCAGCAGGTAACCGAGCGGAGCCGCGGCAAGGGTCAGCGGCAGGCCGGTCGTCACCCAGTGCGCAGCGGCCTTGGCCCCGGTGATTGCCTCGCCGGGAAGGGGAGAGGTTGCCAGAACATCCAGCGTCCCATCCTCGAAATCCAGCTGAAAAATCCTGTCCAGAGACAACAGGCATGCCAACAGCGCGCCGATCCACAGGATGCCGGGCGCGATGATAGCCAGCAGAGCCAGATCCGCTCCCACACCGAACGGGACAAACATCACCACGATCAGAAAGAATGACAGGGCCAGCCCGAAGCCGCCGCCGGACCGGAAAGCCAGCATGATATCGCGTTTGAACAATGCGATCATGCGAAGGCCTCGTCGAGAAACGGGTCCGGTTCGCTGTCTGCCGATTTCGAAGTGAATTTTCCGAGGTCGAGTGTCAGAACTTTGCGGATCGGCAGTTCCAGATGTGTTGACAGGATCGCGGTGCCGCCCGCCGCGCAATGGTCCGAAATGACGCGCGCAACGAGTGCCGTGCTTTGGCTGTCCAGCGAGGCCGTGGGCTCGTCCAGCAACCAGATACTGCGTTTGGACACCAGCAGTCGCGCAAGGCCCAGCCGCCGCTTTTGGCCGGCGGACAGGGCGTGGGCCGGACGGTCCGCCAAAGCCGAAAGGTCCAGTTTCTTCAACACGGTGCGAATATCGCCGGTGCCATAGATGCCGGCCCAGAACTGCAGGTTTTCCTCGACCGTCAACTGGGCTTTTACCGCATCCAGATGGCCGGCATAGGCGACCTGGTCTCGGTCGATTTGCAAGCTGCCCTGTTGCAGGGGCAGAAGCCCCGCGAGCGTCTTCAATAAGGTGGTCTTGCCGACGCCGTTCGATCCCCGCAGAACCAGACAGGTGCCATCCGCCAGATCGAAACTTATGCCTGACAGGATCGCGCGCCCGTTTCGCGTGCACCCCAAAGATGTCGTTCGTATGTTCATCCGCTTCAGATACCCTAATCCTTCAGGGGTGGGAAGACGGTGAAGCACTTTCGCCGGGTCCGGGCGTGACGAACGAAGAGAATCGGCTTCAAATTGGATTGAAATCGCATCTGCCGACTGGAATACGTGGCGTGTTTTCGTCTGCTCGGGCCGGTCGCGATGGTGCCTGAGGCCGTAAAAGGGAAAATTTTACGACGCGTGGGTCATATTATAGTACACAATGGCATACAAACGCTTTGTTTCCACTTGAAATGGGCAATGCTTTACGTCACAAAGTCGCCAAGACTTACATCAAATCTTTGATTTTGGAGGCGCCATGACCGTTCAGGTTGGACAGGATACCAGTAAAACCCGCAAGACACTCAAGGTTGGAGGAAAGTCGGTCGACTATTACTCCATCTCCGCAGCAGAAGCTGCCGGTCTTGGGGACTTCTCCAAGTTGCCAGCCGCGCTGAAAGTGGTTTTGGAAAACATGCTGCGCTTCGAGGATGGTAAAACCGTCAGCGTTGACGACATAAAAGCATTTTCCGAGTGGGCCGAAAAAGGCGGTAAAAACCCTCGCGAGATCGCCTATCGGCCGGCACGCGTCCTGATGCAGGATTTCACGGGCGTTCCCGCTGTTGTCGACCTTGCAGCGATGCGCGACGGGATCGTGGCGCTGGGCGGCGACGCGGAAAAGATCAACCCGCTTAACCCGGTTGATCTGGTTATCGACCACTCGGTGATGATCGACGAATTTGGCAATCCGCGCGCATTCCAGATGAACGTGGACCGCGAGTACGAACGCAATATCGAACGTTACACATTCCTGAAATGGGGCCAGTCCGCGTTTGACAACTTCCGCGTTGTGCCGCCGGGCACGGGCATCTGCCATCAGGTGAACCTGGAATATCTGTCCCAGACCGTCTGGACCGACAAGGATCAGAACGGCAAGGAAGTTGCCTATCCGGATACTCTGGTGGGTACCGACAGCCATACGACGATGGTCAACGGCGCTGCCGTACTGGGCTGGGGCGTCGGCGGGATCGAAGCCGAAGCCGCAATGCTCGGACAACCGATTTCCATGCTTATTCCCGAAGTGATCGGTTTCGAACTGACCGGTATGATGGGTGAAGGCACAACCGGCACCGACCTCGTGTTGAAAGTTGTTGAAATGCTGCGGAAAAAGGGCGTTGTCAGCAAATTCGTCGAATTCTACGGCGAAGGTCTGGATCATCTGCCGCTGGCAGACCGCGCCACCATCGCCAATATGGCGCCTGAATACGGCGCGACTTGCGGTTTCTTCCCGATCGACGGCGAAACCATTCGCTACCTCACCAACACGGGTCGTGACAAAGACCGGATCGCTTTGGTCGAAGCCTATGCCAAGGAAAACGGCATGTGGCGGGATGCGAATTACGCTCCGATCTACACGGACACGCTGACACTCGATATGGGAACGATCGTACCGGCCATTTCCGGTCCGAAACGTCCGCAGGACTACACAACGCTCGACAAGGCCGCTCCGGCTTTCCTTGACGTGGTAAACGAATACCGCGGTATCGACAGCGAGGCTGATGCCTCGAACATGGCCTCGGAAGGGCCAGCGCCGACAGCTCCTGCCGATCCGCGTAAATCGGTCGACGTCAAGGGCGAGGACTACAAGCTGCGTGACGGTTCGGTTGTTATCGCTTCGATCACGTCCTGCACCAACACTTCCAACCCCTATGTGATGATCGGCGCCGGACTGGTGGCGCGCAAGGCGCGGGCGCTCGGCCTGAATCGCAAGCCTTGGGTGAAAACCTCGCTTGCACCGGGTTCGCAAGTCGTGTCTGCCTATCTGGAAGCTGCTAACCTGCAGGAAGACCTTGATGCCATCGGCTTCAACTTAGTCGGTTATGGTTGCACCACCTGTATCGGCAACTCCGGTCCAATCCAGAAGGAACTGAGCGAAGCCATCGCCGACGGTGATCTGATCGCAACCTCGGTCCTGTCGGGCAACCGTAACTTTGAAGGCCGTATCAGCCCAGACGTGCGCGCAAACTATCTGGCCTCTCCTCCACTAGTTGTCGCCTACGCGATCGCGGGTGACATGAACATCAACCTTACGACTGACCCTCTGGGGCAGGACAAGGACGGCAACGATGTCTTCCTGAAGGATATCTGGCCGACGTCCAAGGAAGTCGCCGATCTGGTTGCGGAAACCGTGACACGTGAGGCGTTCCTGTCGAAATATGCCGATGTCTTCAAGGGCGACGATAAATGGCAGTCGGTGAAAACTACCGACAGCCTGACCTATGACTGGCCTGCAACTTCCACCTATGTGCGCAACCCGCCTTACTTCCAGGGCATGTCGAAAGACCCGGGCGAAATTTCGAACGTCGAAGGCGCGAAAGTGCTGGCGATATTGGGCGATATGATCACAACCGACCACATTTCGCCTGCCGGATCGTTCAAGGAAAACACACCTGCCGGTCAGTATCTGACCGACCATCAGGTTCCTGTGCGCGAGTTCAACTCTTACGGGTCGCGTCGCGGCAACCACGAAGTCATGATGCGCGGCACTTTCGCCAACATCCGCATCAAGAACGAAGTTCTGGACGGCGTCGAAGGCGGTTTTGCCAAGGGACCCGATGGCGCGAAGACATCGATTTACGATGCGGCTATGGCCTACAAGGCGGCCGGCACCCCGCTGGTGATCTTCGGTGGCGAGCAGTACGGCGCGGGTTCGTCCCGCGACTGGGCCGCCAAAGGTACCAGCCTGCTGGGGATCAAGGCGGTGATCGCCGAGAGCTTCGAGCGTATCCATCGGTCGAACCTTGTCGGTATGGGTGTGATACCGTTCGAGTTCACTGGCGGTGACTCCCGCAAGTCTTTGGGTCTGACCGGCGACGAAACCGTGACGATCAAGGAACTGGAAGGTGATATCAAACCGCAGTCCTTGGTGCCTTGTACCATCACCTATGCCAACGGTGACGTGAAGGAGATCAAGTTGAAGTCGCGGATCGATACCGCGATCGAGATCGAGTATCTGGAGCACGGCGGCGTATTGCACTACGTGCTGCGGAACCTTGCCAAGAGCTAGAACGGATATTGAAGCTTGAGTTTGGAAAAGCACCCTGCGGGGTGCTTTTTCGTATGCGCCGGTTGGGCTGTTCGCAGGACGGAGTTTTCAATTTGACCGCACAAATGATTTGTAACGCTTCCTCGCAAAAGCTTTATTGGCTTTTCGACGCATTGCGAATTAGAAAAGTCTTCAGGAAATTCGCTCGGGAAACAGAATGAAACTCTTTCGATACGCGTCAGCGTTCGCTTCGATACTGGCCGCAACGGCGGCATTTTCCGGTGCCGCCGTGGCGCAGAGTCAGGTCGTAGTCGTGGAAATGTTCACCAGTCAGGGCTGTTCGTCCTGCCCGCCCGCAGACGCAATTTTCAGCGAACTTGCCAAGCAGGATGATGTGATCGCGCTGGGTCTGCACGTGCATTACTGGGATTATCTGGGCTGGAAAGACAACTTCGCGCAGGAAAAATTCGCGATGCGCCAGGAATACCTGAACATGAATATTCCCAGTCGGTATCGCCGTGTGACACCTCAGATGATATTCAATGGTCAGGCTCAGGTTGCAGGGGCGCGCATCAGTATGATTCAACACGAGCTGCAGGCAATCCGGGCCCAAAAGCCGCTGGCGGAAATCGACATGGCGGCGCGCGGTAACCAGTTGGAATTGCGACTGGTTTCGCTGTCCGCACAGACGAAACCGTCCGATATCCACCTCGTGCATTACATCAAGAAGGCCATCGTTCCGATTGAAAGCGGCGAAAACCGGGGTCGGACTGTCAGCTATGCCAATATCGTTTCCTCGTGGGAGACGGTCGGGCAATGGAACGGAACGGCGCCGCTGAGCTTGCGCTACACACTCAAGCGTGACGAACCCTTTGCCGTCATTGTTCAGGAAAAGAATTTCGGGCCGATATATACCGCCCGTGCAATGGACTAGCGCGTTTGTTCGACAGGCGTATCGGCTCCTGCCTTCAATTCGCGATACCAGACGTATAGCCCTGCGCCAACAATGACCAAGGCGCCGGCATAGACCCAGATATCCGGATATTCATCAAAGAAAACAACGCCCCAGAAGGTGTTGTACACCAGCGAGACATAACCGAACGGCGCCAGGTAGGATGCCTCTGCCAGCATCAGCGCGCGGATCAGCAAATAGTGACCTACCGCGCCAAATAAGCCGATGACGGACATCAGCGCAACCTCGGTGGGGGAGGGCGTCGACCAATAGAACGGAACGATCAGCGTGGCGACCAGAGTGCCAAAAACGGCGGTGTAGATGAAACTGGTCCACGCGCTTTCACCGCGCCCCAGCAAGCGCGTGGAAATCGCAAAGCATCCGTAAAAGAACGCTCCCGCAACGGGCAATAGAGTTACGACGGAAAAGACGTCGCTTCCGGGGCGAATGATCAGTAGCGACCCGCACAGTCCGACCCCGACACCTATCCAGCGCCGCACGCCGACTTGTTCGCGCAACACAAGGAAAGCAAGTATTGTGATCAGAAGCGGTGCGATCTCGAAAACTGCGGTGGCTGAAGCTATCCCCATCAAGCCGAGCGAAAAGAAAAAACACATGGTCGCGCCGAACAGAAACACAGAGCGCACGAATTGCATGACCGGATAGCGCGTACGAAGCAGAATGTGCAGCTTGGGCGAAAGGACCAGAAAAGCGATAACCGTTTGCGAAGTAAAGCGCGCCCAGACGACCTGAAGCGGGTGCAGACCGGATTGCTGCAGGGCCTTGGCGGCAGCATCCATCATCGTCATCGCGAGCATTGCGGCGACCATTAGCAGGGCACCGGCCAAAAGCGGATTTTTCACGGCGGTCATCGGTTTCATCGGCGCAGGATGGGGTGGTTCGCCTTAGGGTACAATAAAAAACGGACAGAGGCGGCCTCTGTCCGTTCGATTGGCTTTGTCAGGCCGCAGATTATTTCGCGGGAGCGATCATCATTGTCATCTGGCGACCTTCGGTCCTTGGGTGGGCCTCGATTTTGCCAGCTTCACCGACGGCTTCCTCGACCCGTTTCAACAGCTCCAGGCCAAGGTTCTGGTGTGCCATTTCACGTCCGCGGAATCGCATCGTAATCTTGACCTTGTCACCGTTTTCCAGAAATTTGAAAACGCTGCGCATTTTGACTTCGAAATCATGTGTATCGGTGTTGGGCCGGAATTTGACCTCTTTAACCTCGATTGTTTTCTGGTTCTTGCGGGCTTCGGCCTCGCGTTTCTGCATTTCATACTTGAATTTACCCAGGTCCATTACCTTGCAAACCGGCGGACTGGCGTTGGGCGATATCTCTACAAGATCCAGACCCGACTCGAGGGCGATTTCCATTGCCCGGTCAGGCGTAACCACGCCGAGGTTTTCGCCTTCGGCGCCAATCAGTCGGATTTCGGGGGCAGTGATGCGCTCGTTCGCGCGGGGTCCTGTGTCGCGCTGCGGAGGCGCGTTATGTGGTCTACGGGCTATTGGTTTCGAGTCCTTCAGTCATTACATTACTTATCACATCTCGGAGGCCGCCAAAGCGATCCAGAGTGCATACTCTGTGGCTCTGTTCGGGCTTCTGGTCAAGGAAAATCCCTGAATCGGCCCGAAATTGTTGAAAATGCCCCGATCAATGACGAACATCGCGAATATTCGCCGATTGTTCAGTTCGCGGTTGAACTTGGGCGTGAAAATGACCATGTCACCGCCACCGGACCCGGTGGGTCCGGATGAACCAACCTCCAGGGGATTATCCATGAACAAAATCATAGCAGCTATCGTCGTCGCCGCCATCGCGGCCGGCGGATACGTTTACATTTCAAAAAAGAACGCCGCCGAGGAAAAGGCCGCAATTGAAGCCGCCGCCGAAGCCGAACGCCAAAAGGCCGACGAGGCCGAAGCTGCCCGGGTGGCTGAAGAAGCCAAGGCAGCGGAAGAGGCCGCAAAAGCAGCGGCAGCCGAGGCGGAAGCCGCAGCGAAAGCAGCCTTGGAAGAGTCCGAAGCCGCTGCCAAGGCGGCGATGGAGGAGGCCGAAGCCGCAGCCAAGGCCGCCGCGGATGCTGCAAGCCAGGCGGTTGATTCCGCAGTCGAGTCGGCCACGGATGCCGCCAAGAAATTGCTGGAAGGCGCAACCGCGCCCGAGCTTGAAGGTTCTGCAACTACAGAGACCTCCAACTAGGGCTTTCCGGCAAGCAATGCCTTTGGGGCCGCCCTTCGGGGCGGCCTTTTGCTTTGTGAGCATCAATTGACTTGGCAAAGGCTCTTGGTTGATAAGATCAGTAAGAAATAGAGATTGACCGCCAATGACCCCGAACCTGAACAAGACCATTGACCTGTTGGACAAGCTGATCGGTTTTCCGACGATATCCAGCGAGAGCAACCTGGAGTGCATCACCTGGATTGCCGACTTTCTGACTGGCCTTGGCGCGCGGTGCACGTTGTCGTCGGATACACCGGGCAAGGCCAATGTTTTTGCAACGATCGGACCGGACCGCGACGGCGGTATTATCTTGTCCGGACATGTCGATGTGGTGCCGGTGGAAGGTCAGGACTGGACGGCAGACCCTTTCACGATGCGGCGGCAGGACGATCTGCTTTTCGGACGCGGCGCTTGCGACATGAAAGGTTTTGTCGCAGCCGCAATGGCGAGCGCCGAATATTTCGCGGGTCTCGACTTACAGAAACCGGTGCATTTCGCCTTCACTTATGATGAAGAAGTCGGTTGCCTTGGCGCGCGCGTCCTGATCGACCGGATGGTCGCCGATGGATTGCGTCCTGCGCTCTGTATCGTGGGTGAACCGACGAACATGCGGATTATCGAGGCGCATAAGGGCGCGTGCAACTATACGACTGAATTTACTGGGGTCGAGGGCCATTCGAGCCAACCGTCTCTTGGCATTAACGCTCTGGAATATGCATCGCGTTTTGTGTCCAGACTGATGGACATTCGCGAGCAACTTCCTGCCTTGGCGCCTAAGGACTCACCCTTTGATCCGCCTTATTCGACAAGTTCCGTCTGCGGCCTGCATTCCGGCGTGGCGCACAACGTAATTCCGAACAAGGCATCGGTCGAGTGGGAAATGCGGGTGGTGCAGGACTCCGACCGGGTATTTCTACGCGGCGTCATGCAGGACTATATCGACACCGTGCTGTTGCCGGAAATGAAGGCGGCATCGCCTAAGGCGAACATCGTTGAAACCCTCTGTTGCGAATTCGAGGGGCTTATGCCGGAACCCGAGAGCGAAGCGGTGCGTATCGTTCAGGAACTGACCGGTGCCAACTCGACCGATGTGGTTTCCTTCGGAACCGAAGCGGGGTTTTTCCAGCGTATCGGCATTTCCACCGTCGTTTGTGGGCCGGGTTCGATTGCGCAGGCGCACAAACCGGATGAATTTATCGCGATCGGCCAGCTTGACGCTTGTCTGGGACTTATGCGTCGGCTGGGGCGGAAACTGGTTTGAAACATGGCTGAACTCAACTCTGAAATAACGTGTCCCCGCTGCGGTCATAAAGCCCTTGAGACTATGCCCACAGACGCCTGCCAGTTCTTCTATGAATGCAAGGGATGTGGAGCCGTCCTGAAGCCGAAACCGGGCGACTGCTGCGTTTACTGTTCCTACGGTTCTGTACCGTGCCCGCCCGTTCAGGACGGCGCGGGTTGTTGTTAGCAGCGGAGGCGGTTCGTTGAAGATAGCGGTGATCGGGCGCGGACTGGTCGGATCTGCGGCGGCGCGGCATCTCGCGGTGCAGGGCTATGATGTCGTGCTGATCGGGCCGGACGAACCGGCGGACAAGCCCGCGCATCGGGGCGTTTTTGCAAGCCACTACGACGAGGGCCGGATCACTCGGGCGCTGGATGCGGACGGTTTCTGGTCCGATGTCAGCTGCGCCTCTATCGCCCGGTACACCGAAATCGAATCCGCTAGTGGTGTACGGTTCTTCACCGGTTGCGGCGCGCTTTTGGCCGGTGTGCGCGACAGCGATTGGGTCGCGCGGGTCGGGCAGGTTCGTGACAGAGGCCGGATCACCGCGCAGCACATGCAGGGCACCGAATTGGCCAAGGCCTTTCCTTATTTGCGGTTTCCTGACGATACCGAAGGCTACTATGAATCAAAAGGTGCAGGATATATCAATCCACGCAGGTTGATCGAGGCGCAGGGTAAAGCATTCGAGCGGGCTGGTGGAACGGTTGTTCTGGCGACGGCAAAGTCCTTGCAGGAAAACAGAAAGGGCGTCGTGATCTGGACCGATGGCGGGGAGATCGCGGCAGACCGGGTGCTGGTTGCCGCAGGAGGTTTTTCCAATGCGTTGCTGGAAAACGCCTTGCCACTGACCGTCTATGCCCGCACCGTGGCGCTTGTCGAGGTAGATGCGGCAGAGGCCGCGCGGTTGGCGGGGATGCCGTCGCTTGTCCTTCGCCTCTCTGACGGGCGGGATCCGTATCTGCTGCCGCCGATACGTTATCCGGACGGTAAGACCTATCTGAAACTGGGCGGTGATCCGCTGGACAAGATCGTTCGGGGCGACGAAATCGGCG
>JAHEFH010000155.1 GCA_024640245.1 Paracoccaceae bacterium
GGTCATCGGGTGGCTCCTGTCGCAGGCCAGGCCGTAACGGGAAATCTGATGCTGAGTTTTGGAAGTATCCGGTCTGGCCGCCACCGATGCCAAGCCGATAATGAAGTCCTATCAAGAGTCCCTGAAATTTGGTAGATTTCCCAACATAACAATAACCAATGAGGGATGTTATGAATATTTCGCGAAACTTTCTTGTTATTGGTAGCGTCTATTTGTTGCTCGGTATACTGCTCGGCATGTATATGGGCGGGTCCGGTGACCACGAGATGGCACCGGTTCATGCACATATCAACTTGCTGGGCTTTACATTGATGGCGGTGTTCGCCTGCGTCTACAAACTGTTTCCGGCAATGGCCGCCGGCAAGTTGGCTACGGTCCATTTCTGGCTGCACCAGATCGGTGTCCTGATTTTGATCGTGATGCTGTTCATGCTTTTCACTGGAAAGATTTCCGAGGCCGGAATGGCGCCGCTGGCGCCGCTGGCAGAGGCCCTGGTCCTTCTGGGCGTGGCCACCTTTGCCTTTAACGCGTTCAAGAACGCGTCCTGACATGGTTAACCGGCCAATAGCCTATGCATGAAAGGCAAAGGCTATTGGCTGGCAAAACGTTACAACTCGCGGCGTCGGGGACGCTTTCGCGCTGCCTGCCGCGGCGGGAAGCGCGAACATGCTATTCGGCTGCGGATCCGCCGATTTGCATGGCGATAAAGGCGGGTTCGCCCATCCGCTCTAGCAGGGACAGTTGCAGTTCCAGCCATGACATGTGGCCTTCTTCATCCATTACTGTTCGTTCGAACAGGTCGCGTGTGCCGATATCGTTTTCTTCCGCCGCCGCGCGAGCTGCAACTGAATAGAAAGCGATAGCATCCTTTTCATCTGTAAGATCCGCCTCGAACATCGATTTCAGCGATTTCGCATGGGTTGGGGTTTTGGCCGGTTTCATCACAGGGCTGCCGCCCAGAAAGATCAGGCGGCGGGCGTATTCCTCTGCGTGTCCCAGTTCTTCCTGCATCTCTTCGCGCATCTTGGCAGCCAGTTTGTCCAACCCCCAATCCTCGGCGACCAGTATATGCAACAGGTATTGCTGAACGGCGGCAAGCTCCATCGAGATCGCCTCTTGCAGGTTATCTTTGGTATGAGCATTTTTCGTCATTTCTTGTCCTTCTGTTCGGTCTTTCTACTTGATCACGTGGGGCGTTTACCGGGCAAGGAACCTTCGATCACGCTTCGCTCCAATCATGGATGTGGACATCCTTTCCGGAGTGACCTTTCAGGATTTTCACGGCCAGATCCCGCTTCGCCTCATTGAATGTACGCACCCAGAGCAGTATTCCGCCGTTTTTAATTTGATCTGCATAGTAGTCCTTGTGGTGCTGGCCGATACGACGCGCCAGCAGGGTCCCAATGACGGCCGTGGGGCTTCCGCCGATTGCAATAGCGGCAATTGACGCTGCCAGTGTGCTTGCGGGTGTCAGCATGGCGGCCAGCGCGATATAGGAGCCCAGAAAGAAGAAGCCACCGACAATGGTTCCTTGCAGCTCTCCTATTGCTTCCTCGGAAACGAATGCGGCGCGTGGGGCGTCGGGATTATCTTCCAGTTCCTGGGACTTCCAATAGGCTTTGCCAAGTTTTTCGGTCAGCGCTTCCTTGTCACCCAGCAGACTGATATCAAACCTGCTGAAACCGGACATTCGTAGGTCATAGATCGCGGATTGTAGGTCTTGGAATGTATCGAATACACCCACCGCCTCGGGAACGTTGATGTAATGTTCGGGATGTTTTTCTATTTCTTCAGGCATAAAGTTCTCCAGTCTAGACCGGAGTTTTTTAGCCGATGAAGCGTGTCGGTTTGTTGATTTGAGTCAATTGCGGGTCATTTTTGCGCCGGGCTGCTCCAGTGCTTGCATCTTTTACTTCGCAATATCCAGCAGGCTGTCGAGCATTGCCGAAATGTCTTCGACCTTTTGCGCGATGATGTGGACGACCTGACCGTCGCGCTGCAAATGGCCCGTGACGCGCAACAGGCGGCCGGCGATCACCGCTCGGCGAAATATCTCGTAGGTCTTACGCCAGACGATAACGTTGGCAATCCCGGTCTCGTCCTCCAGCGTGATGAAAATAACGCCCTTGGCTGTGCCGGGGCGCTGGCGCACCAGTACCAGCCCTGCAACCGTAACAAGCGCGCCCTGTGGCGGCTCGTCCAGCCGGTTGTGCGGCAGGGCTGCGGGCGGTTTTGGCCATGGCGGCTGTTGGGGGGTAAGCTCGAACACAGAACAAACATAGAACAAATCATATTCTATGCAAGCATTTGTGAGCCGGCAAAAAAAGACTGGCACAGCCATAACGCGCAGTTTAAGAGCGGGTTGGATGCATTAAGAGGACCTAATTCATGGTAAAGATCACCTACGTCGAGCATAACGGCACGAAACACGAAGTCGATGTTCCGACCGGCTTGACCGTTATGGAAGGCGCTCGCGATAACAATATTCCGGGCATCGAGGCCGATTGCGGCGGCGCCTGCGCCTGTTCCACCTGCCATGTCTACATCGACCCCGACTGGGTGGACAAGTTGCCGCCCAAGGATCCGATGGAAGAGGACATGCTGGATTTCGCCTGGGAGCCCGACCCGACGCGGTCGCGCCTGACGTGTCAGTTGAAAGTGACCGACGCGCTGGACGGGCTTGTCGTCGAGATGCCTGAAAAGCAGATATAATGAAGGCGGTTCTTGTCAGCCTTGTTCTGATGCTCGGCGAGCCGGCCCTCGGCCAGAACGCCGACATCGGGAAGGCATGGTATGACAAGGACAGCGATATTTACGGCCACCGGATAATGGGCCGGATAGCCGAGCATCTTCGCCTGAATGCGGAACTGACGGACGGGACAGTTGTGACGCTCGATCTGTCGGGCGGCAAACCGGCCCATGTCTTCGAGGATATGGCTCCGCGACTTGCCGACATGGACGGCGACGGCGTGCGCGAACTGATCGTGATTGAGACCGACGTGACGGCGGGCGCGGCGTTGGCAATTTACGGGCTACGGAATGGTGCGCTGGAAAAGCTTGCCGAAACCCCGCATATCGGATCGCCATTCCGCTGGCTTGCGCCCGTGGGTGTCGGTGACTTCAACGGTGACGGCCGGATGGACGTGGCCTATATCGACCGGCCGCATCTGGCAAAACTGCTGCGGGTTTGGTCGTTTGACGGACATTCCCTGACTGAAATCGCGCGCGCAAGCGGCCTGACCAATCACCGGATCGGTGACGAGGTAATTGCGGGTGGAGTGCGGACCTGCGGCGGGCAGGACCAGATGGTCATGCTGTCCGGCGACTGGAAACGGATCGTCGTTGCGCAGTTCGAGGGTAATGAACTGGCGCTGGATATATCCGGTGCCAACACTTCAGGCGCGTTGTCGGAAACTCTGAAAAATTGCTGAAGGCCTTTTTCGGGGCGCGTCTGCCGGACACTGGCCCGACCGGAAGCCGTCGTTGTTACAGAGCGCGCCAGCCGATATCGGTCCGGTAGAAACCTTCCGGCCAATCGATCAATTCCACGGCGGCATAGGCCCGGTCACGCGCCTCTTGCAAGCTTGCGCCACGCGCCGTGACGTTTAGGACACGACCGCCGATCGCCACCAACTTTGCCTGATCCACCTTGGTTCCGGCATGAAACACATGCAGCTTACTGCCATAGCGTAGCCGATCCAGCCCCTTGATTTCGGTACCTTTTTGGTATGTTCCCGGATAACCCCTGGCCGCCAGAACGACAGTCAGCGCATGGTCATCGGCCCAGTGTATCTGGTGGCCGGCCAGCCGGTGTTCCGCACAGGCCAGCAAAGCGTCCAGCGCCTGCGCGCCCAAGCGCATCATCAGCACCTGACATTCGGGGTCGCCGAAGCGCACGTTGTATTCCACCAGGCGCGGCTGGCCGTCCTTGATCATCAACCCAACATAGAGCACGCCTTCGTAGGGGGTGCCTCGTTTCGCCATTTCGTCGATGGTCGGTTGCACGATTTCGTCGAGCGTTTTCTGCACCAGAGCCTCGGTCAGCACCGGTGCGGGCGAATAGGCGCCCATACCGCCGGTGTTGGGCCCCTGATCGCCGTCATAGGCACGCTTGTGGTCCTGCGCCGTGCCGATGGGCAGGACGGAAGTGCCGTCGGACAGGACGAAGAACGATGCTTCCTCGCCCTCCATGAACTCCTCGATCACAACTTCCGCGCCGGCCGTGCCGAAACTGCCGCCGAACATGTCGTCGATGGCATCGAGCGCGGTCTGCTCGTCCATTGCCACGATCACGCCCTTGCCGGCAGCCAGACCGTCGGCCTTGACCACGATCGGTGCGCCTTGCATTCGGATATAGGCCTTGGCGGCCTCTGCGTCGGCGAAGTGTCCATAGGCGGAAGTCGGTGCCTTGCAGGCATCACAAATCTCTTTCGTGAAAGCTTTCGAGGCTTCCAGACGTGCTGCCGCTTTCGACGGACCGAAGGTAAGGATACCCGCGTCGCGCAAGTCGTCTGCGACGCCCGCGGCCAGTGGAGCTTCGGGCCCGATGATGACGAAGTCGACAGCGTTGTCAGAGCAGAACTCCAGAACCTCGGCGCTGTCCTCTGGGTCCAGCGCCACACAGTTGGCAACATTGGCGATGCCGGCATTGCCGGGTGCGCAGAACAGAAGGTCGCATTTCGGGTTTTGCCGCACGGCCCACGCCAGCGCATGTTCACGCCCGCCGCTTCCCAGAATGAGTATATTCATTTTTATTGCGCTCCTGCCTTGGCCTGATCTGCCAAGCGTTCTAAGGTCAGGTGCAGACAGACGCAAGCGATGCAGGAATAAATGTCCGACCTAATTGACGAACCCGTTCCGGGACAGAATGCGCCGGAATTCACCGTGTCCGAAATCTCGGGTGCGGTGAAAAAAATAATCGAAGGCAACTTCTCGCACATCCGTATTCGGGGCGAGGTCGGACGCGTGTCGCGGCCGCAGTCGGGACACTTGTATCTGGACCTCAAGGATGACCGTTCGGTGCTGGCCGCCGTGATCTGGAAGGGCGTTGCCGGACGCCTGCGGACCCAGCCCGAAGAGGGCATGGAAGTGGTCGCGACCGGGAAGCTGACGACCTTTCCAGGGCAATCGCGCTACCAGATGGTGATCGAGGATATCGCGCCGGCCGGTGTCGGGGCGCTGATGGCGATGCTTGAAAAACGCAAGAAAAAGCTGGCGGGCGAGGGGCTGTTCGATCAGGATCGCAAGCGGCCGATCCCGTACTTGCCAGAGGTGATCGGGGTAGTGACCTCTCCCTCGGGTGCCGTGATCCGGGATATCCTGCATCGATTGCGGGAACGGTTCCCGCGCAAGGTTCTGATCTGGCCGGTGCCGGTTCAGGGCGAGAAATGCGCACCCGAGGTAGCTGCCGCCATCGAGGGTTTCAACGCGCTGATGCCCGGCGGGGCGATCCCGCGGCCCGATCTTATCATTGTTGCCCGCGGAGGCGGGTCAATCGAAGACCTTTGGGGCTTCAACGAGGAAATCGTTGTGCGCGCGGCGGCGGCAAGCAAGATTCCCCTGATTTCCGCGGTCGGGCACGAAACCGACACTACGCTGATCGACTTCGCTTCCGACATGCGGGCGCCTACGCCGACCGCAGCGGCGGAACTTGCGGTTCCTGTGCGCGCCGACCTGATGGGCTGGCTGTCGGGGATGGAAGATCGCCGTGTACGCTCGCTCGCGACCGGGCTGGACCGTCGGAGGCAGAGGCTGCGCGATCTGGCGCGGGGGCTTCCCAATCCGGCGGAAATGGTGGATTTCCAGGCGCAGCGGCTTGATGTTCTTGCCGGGCGTCTGCCACGCGCGCTGACTGGTCTTGTGCTGAACGCGCGCGGGCGGCTGGTGCAACAGGCGGCGGGGCTTCGGCCCTCGGC
>JAHEFH010000039.1 GCA_024640245.1 Paracoccaceae bacterium
AAATCCAGCGATGCCTGCCCTTCGCTCAGGATACGCTTTGCCAGATCGGGGCCATAGCGCCGCGACAGTTCCGCGAATGATGGTTTGACGCTTGTCGAAACCTGCCCGCCGTTGCGCGAACTGCACCCCCAGCCGATATCTTCGGCGTCGAGCACAAGCGTTGAATGTCCCGCTTTCGCGGTCTGGAGCGCCGCCTGCAAGCCCGAATAACCCGACCCGACCACCACGACGTCGGCCTCCGCCGGCAGTTTCGCCGTGTCGTCTTGCGACAAGGGGGTTGCCTCCCACCAGTATGGTTGCGGCTTAAAATCGTTGCTGAACAAGTCTTGGATATTGGTCAAGAGTGGGGTTCCGTCATTTCCGTGAGAGAGCGTTTGCGTGCAAATGTTACGCGCCATAGTGACATTTTTCACGCCGACTGGAAGCGGTTTTTGGGTGACGGTCGAATTCTTCCAAAATCCACAAATGGTTCGCCCGATTTCTGATCCGGAGCGATGCCGGCTTACACGCCTCGGGTGGCGTTATGCAGAAATGAAGCGCCAGAACTTTTTGATCGCTTCGCAAGCAGGTCAGGGCGATATCCGTCCACCATTCTGTTCGACGGGTTCGAAACAGATGGCATACCTCAAAACCGGCACTCCATTGAAAAAGTCAGGATTATTGCAGCCCTGCCCATTTCTTGCACTGGCGCCGCTCAGGCGGCCCTCGCCCTAGGCTCTCCAAACAGTAAAAACAGATAGTTCCGGAGTTGTAACGACTGCCGCTTCGTGACCCTCACGTCGCCATAGGCCCGCTGCTGGACCAGACCTCCCTCGACGATCGAAACCGTCAGCTCGGCCAATTCATTCGCTGACACCGGTATTTTGGGCGGATAGTGGTCAATCACTTGCTGATATTTCCGCACATAAATCGAGGTCCATCGGCGCAGCGTATCTGCCACGAATTCCCGGACCGACGGCTCGAACTGCATGCTTTCGTAAGTATAGACCGCGTACATGCAACCCGGCGACGGATCCTCGGAGTTGCTTATGTATTCCTCGAACTTCCCAAGGAACAGGATCATTTGCATGAGCGGATCGTCTGTCGCTGATTCCGCCTCTGCGACCGTCGCCTCGAGCATCGCCAGATCGTTTATTGCGTTCCGCTCAACGAGCTCTTTTGCAAGTTCGGCCTTGCCCTTGAAGTGATGGAAAAAAGCGCTCTTTGTCAGCTTCGCTTCCGCCACAATATCGTCGATGGACGTACCGCCAAAACCCTTTTGCATTACCAATGACTTGGCAATATCCAGAATTTTGGTGCGGGTTTGGTCACCTTTTAACGGCATCGTACCCCTCCATTCCAATTGGTTTTCAATTTAGGCCGCACGTTCAAGGATATCAACATTCCCCAGTCAACAACCCACAGATTCACGATTGAAACAAGGAAATAATGGCTGAAGCAATTCTCCCTATCGGATAGAAGCTGTTTAGTCAGTAGTTCGCCAGAAAATGGAGGCACCGGCGCGAAAAGCCTCTTGCAGCCGTTTCAACGCACTCCGGCGCGGTTGTTTTCTAAACCGAATGCCCCGCAGCAATCTGAGTAGTCATGATGCCAGGCCAGACCGAGGATAGCTGGCTTGGATACACTTTCGTTCAATCGAAGACTCACGGACAGACAGGCTCCCTGCGGCCTCATGACATGTTAAAAGCCCCTCGGACCTATTGAAACTTTTGTCTGATGACCCGATGTAAATCATACATCTTGGCGGCCATCGCCATTTGTTCAAATTCAACTTTTCAAGGGGCTATACCATGGGCATCCGCATAAACGAGACCGTTCCGAACTTTACAGCGGAAACAGATACGGGAACCATCCATTTCCACGACTGGATCGGCGACAACTGGGCGATCCTGTTTTCCCACCCAAAGGATTTCACCCCAGTCTGCACAACAGAATTCGGCGCTGTGGCCAAGCTCTCCGACGAATGGGCCAAGCGCAATACCAAGGTGATCGGCATTTCAGTCGACGGCGTGGAAGACCACAAGAAATGGAAGAAGGACATCGACAAGGTTGCCGGAACCGCAGCCACCTTCCCGATCATCGCGGACGAAGGACTCAAAGTTTCGAAGGCATTCGACATGCTTCCGGCCGATGCCTATCTGCCCGACGGCCGTACGCCCGCCGACAGCGAGACGGTTCGCTCTGTCTTCATCATCGGTCCCGACAAAAAACTCAAACTTTCGATGACCTATCCAATGACCGTAGGCCGGAACTTCGCAGAGATCCTCCGTGCACTCGACGGCTTGCAGACAAGCATGGCAAACGGCGTGTCCATGCCTGCCAACTGGGAGGTTGGGCAGGATGTCATTATTCCAGCGACCATGAGCGATGAGGCCGCGAAGGCCAAATTCGGCAAGTTCGAAAAAGTCCTGCCCTATCTCCGGACCACCAAAATCCCGTCCTGATTACTCGGATTGAGTCGTCCGGGATTCCCGGCACATTAAATTGAACTCTTTGAGAAGAGCCGACTACGGAGGCGCCATACTGGCGCCTCTTCTTCGAAATAGATCGGATATTTTTGCGAGCAAAGGTTTGCCGCTCCAAAAGCGCCCGTCCGAACTCCTGTCGTCAACTTAAAGAAAAGCCCTGCCCGAAGAGTCAGGCAGGGCTTTCCAGATTAACGCTGTGTTGGCGTGCCAGGCACGCGCGAAGTACGTCAGGTGGGCTTGATGCCCCGCATGCGCTCCGACCGGCGGCGCAGCATTTCGACCACCGTCAACAATAAGATCGATATCGCCACCAGTATCGTCGCAACCGCCAGAATGGTCGGGCTGATCTGCTCGCGCAGGCCGGTGAACATCTGCCAAGGTAGTGTTTTCTGGGCTGACGAACCTACGAACAGGACCACGACCACTTCGTCGAAAGATGTGATAAAGGCGAACAACCCGCCAGAGATAACGCCCGGCAGGATTAGTGGCATCTGAACCCGGAAAAATGTCGTTACGGGTCCTGCTCCCATATTAGCAGCCGCGCGAGTCAAGCTGCGATCGAAACCGACCAGCGTCGCCGTCACGGTGATGATGACGAAAGGAATGCCGAGCGCGGCATGCGCAAGCACGACGCCGATATAAGTCCCTTGCAGGCCGATGCGGGAATAGAAGAAGTACATGCCCGCAGCCGAGATGATCAGCGGCACGATCATCGGAGAGATCAGGACCGCCATGATCGCGCGCCGGAACGGCACGTGATCCTGACTTAGGCCTATAGCGGCCAGGGTACCAAAACCGACAGACAGGATTGTGGCTGCCGGCGCAATCCTGACAGAGTTATAGAGAGCGCTCTGCCAGTCGGAGTTAGTGAAGAAATCCCGATAGTGTTTCAGCGAGTAACCCGCTGGATCGAACGACAGCATTTCCGGTGTGAAAGTAAAGAAATCCTGAGCGTTGAAACTCAACGGTATCACGACAACGATCGGTGCAACGAGAAAGAAGAAGATTATCCCGCAGATCACACGAAAAGCGTAGAACCAGATAGTCTGACCCGTGGTCGCATATATTGGAAGCTTGTCCATTTGATCACCCCAGTTTCACGTTGTCGATGCCGACGATCTTGTCGTAAGCCCAGTAGAGAATAAGAACCGCTGCCAGCAGTATTGCACCAAGCGCGGCCCCGAGGCCCCAGTTCAGCGAGCTGGAAATATGATAGGCGATCCTGTTCGAAATAAAGACACCCTTGGTGCCGCCGACCAGTTCCGGCGTGATGTAGTAACCGATTGACAGGATAAAGACGAGGATACACCCCGCACCGATACCCGGAACCGACTGCGGGAAATAAACCCGCCAGAAAGCCGTCCAGTTTGTGGCGCCCAGCGATTTCGCAGCGCGGACATAGGTCACCGGAATGGTCTGCATCACGGAATACAGCGGCAGGATCATGAACGGCAGCAGAATGTGGGTCATAGCCACAATCGTCCCGAATTGGTTATTGATCATGATCAACCGGTTACCGTCATCAACCAGCCCAATCCATACCAGAATGTCATTTATAACCCCCTGCTGCTGCAACAGCACTTTCCAGGCCGAAGTTCGCACGAGGAGTGAGGTCCAGAATGGCAGCAAAACGAGGATCAGAAGCAGATTTGATGTCTTTGGACGCAGGTTGGCCAGAAGAAAAGCTATTGGGTATCCGAGCAGGATGCAGCTGAACATAATCGTCAGCGACATAAAGATCGTGCGCATAAAAAGTGTAATGTAGATGCGCTGGTCTTCATCGCGGGGCTCGATGCCGCTAGGCGTTTTCTGCAAATCCACGGCATTCAGGAAGTATCCGCTGGTGTATTTAGACGAAAAAACCTTGATGACAGCCCAGACTTCCGGATCGGCCCAGTCCTTGTCTACGTCTACAAACTTTTCTTTAAACGGGGCATCCTTTTCCAAATCCCATTTATCTACCCTTCTGCCGGTCTTGCGCAACAGAGAGGAAATACCGGTCATTTCGTAGTTCAGTCGGGATCCGAGCTTGGTATGGGTTTTTGCTTCTACCGCCACCTTCAAGTCGGCAGCCAGCGCGGTAAATACGGGTTCATCCGGAACCGATCCCGATTTTGAATCCCACTTTTTCAAGGCCACAACTGTCTGCGGGAGGGTATCTTCGACTATATTGTTTTCAACGGAGCGAAAGAGCATATCCGCAATGGGCGCAATAAAAGTCACAAGGACAAAAATCAAAAGCGGCGCAATCAGCATCAGGGCTCTGAGCTTTTCCCGCCTGAGTGCCTTGGCAAGGCTTCGTTTCAGCGGCATGCCATCAGCAGAAAGGACGGGCCCGTTATTCGTTGCGTCGCTCATGATATTTTTCCCCGTTAATCACATTTTCCGGCATTTTTTGCCGATTATGGAGAAGGCGCCCCTGAAGGCGCCTTCCCAGTTTTCTTCAAAGGTTTACTTGGACAACCAAGCCTGGAATTTTGCATCCAGATCGTCACGGTAATCAGCCCACCACTCGTAGTTCGGCAGAAGGACATTCTTCGCATTTTCAGGATCGGTTGGCATATGTGGCGCCATATCGATGCCCAATGTTGCGTGTTTTCCAACCAGCGGTGCGGAGGATTTACGCGCAGGGCCGTAGGAAATGTATTTCGCCTGATCAGCCAGACGCTGGGTGTCAGTTGCGAAATAGACGTAGTCCAAAGCCCGCTTCTGGCGCTCTGGCGACAGGCCAGCTGGAATGATCCAACCGTCAAGGTCGTACACCTGGGCGTCCCACAGCATCGCTACAGGCTGGTTTTGCTCCGCGATCAGCGAGAACAGACGGCCGTTATAGGTAGAACCCATAATAACTTCGCCATCGGCCAGCAGCTGAGGCGTATCGGCACCTGCCGACCACCAGATCACGTCGCTCTTGATTGTGTCGAGCTTGGCAAATGCCTGAGCCTGACCGGCCTCGGTTTCCAGCACGTCATAAATGTCTTCCTTGGCGACACCGTCACACAGGAGTGCCCACTCCATGTTGTTGATTGGGCGTTTTTCCAGAGAGCGCTTGCCAGGATAGGCTGTCGTGTCAAATACCGCGCAAACGCTGGTTGGAGGTGTATCGCCGACCATGTCCGTGCGATAGCCGAACGTCGTCGAATATACGATCTGAGGAATGAAACAGTCGGCAACCATAAGGGCGCCGAAATCTTCTGAGGCAGGCGTTCCGTCGGGCGCAGGTGCAAGTTGGGTATCCGCGTCGAGTTCCATCGCCAGACCCTCATCGCAGAGGCGGATGCCGTCGGCTGCAACCACATCGACAACGTCCCAGGTAATATTGCCCGCTTCATTCATCGCGCGGAGCTTGGCCACCGCTTCGTTTGAACTCGCATCGTGGATGATATTCACATCCGGATTCTTGGCCATGTAGGGAATGTCATAGGCGTTTTCCTGAGATGCAGAATATGCGCCTCCCCAAGAAACAATCGTCATATCTTCCGCAATGGCACCGCCTGCGAACAGCATTGCTGTCCCGGCAATCATCATTGTTTTTTTAAGGCTCATCTTCTTCTTTCTCCCTTTGATCTGCCCGGTTCTGTCTTTAGGGCCGACGCCACGGGCGTGCGCCGGGCCGTTCCTAGTTGGCCTTGCGGCTCAACGGTTTAACTCTTGCCCTGATCTAGGCGTCCAGCGCGCGGCAATCTTCCGGCAACCAGCCGATTTCGATCTGCTGTCCGGGCTTCAGACGCACCTGATCCGGCGCATTCCTTGTCTTGACGATGAAGTCCTCGTTTTTGCCGACACGCAGCCGCGTACGGAATATGTCGCCCATATAAATGAACTCCAGAACCTCGGCCTTCAGCGTGTGTGCGTCCTTGTGCAAGCGATCACGATTGTACTCCACCCTTTCAGGGCGGATAGAAACACGGGTACGGTCACCGGCCTTGGAAACATTGATCGGCTTGGCATCAATCAGGTCACCGCCGTCCAGTTGGACAAGGGCAACGCCGTTCTTGATTTCTTTGACGACACCTTCCATGGTGTTGTTCTCACCGATAAACTGCGCAACGAAGCTGTTTTCGGGCGCCTCGTACAACTGGTCGGGCGGTGCAAGTTGCTGGATGCGTCCGTCGTCGAAAACGGCGACTCGGTCCGACATGGTCAACGCTTCGGTCTGGTCATGGGTCACGTAAACGACAGTGATGCCCAGATCATCCGATATGCGCTTGATCTCGAACTGCATATGCTCGCGCAACTGTTTGTCGAGCGCACCCAACGGCTCGTCCATCAACACCAGTTCGGGTTCGAAAACCAGCGCACGCGCCAAGGCGACACGCTGTTGCTGACCGCCGGACAACTGACCGGGACGCCGACTGCCGAACGAGCCCATCTGGACCATATCCAATGCGCGCTGGACCTTCTGATCCCGCTCGGATTTTCCCATTTTCCTGACTTCCAGCGGAAATGACAGGTTTTCGGCAATCGTCATATGCGGAAACAGGGCATAGTTCTGAAAGACCATGCCAATTCCACGTTTATGCGGCGGGATATTGTTGATCGGCTTGCCGCCAAGCAAAATATCGCCATGGGTAGCCGTTTCAAAACCTGCCAGCATCATCAGGCAGGTCGTCTTGCCCGAACCGGAGGGGCCGAGCATCGTCAAGAATTCGCCCCTGCCGATGGAAAGATTCAGGTCCTTAACCACAAGCACTTCGCCATCATAGCTCTTTTGCACGTGGTCGAAGACAACAAAGCCTTGTTCGTTGTTTGCGTCCTTCAAATATTCTCTCCCCGTAATTATTGTCTAGGTGCGATTTTACGGACACTCACACCGGTTTTATGATTGCACTGTTTGTAATTCTTATCAAAGCACACTTCCTTCAAGAGTTCAACGCTTCGATTTCCGAAATAAAAACAACAACTTACGGAAGACTCTTGCCACATCAAATCGCTTTGAGATTTCAACTCACCTTTCGTGACGCACGTTACCGCCAAAGTGGGCGTTAGACCGGTATGACCTGTACTGGCCCGCGATTGGTTGCACGGCACTTGCGCTTCCCTAAAAGCTATGCCTCCAGTACATTCCATTCCTTGCAATTGACGACACTTATCAGGCAGAAAGCGACATCGCCTTTCGGCCGATAGGCCTTTCAAAAAGACCCGCGACCGGCGGCCAAAATTTCGGAAATCGCCGCCAACCGTGCCTAGCGGGCAGTTCCGTCAGATAGACCCAGCTTCGACCATATAGCTGCCCGCCGAACACATTTTGGCATCATCAGAGGCAAGGAACAGAACCATGCGCGCGACGTAAACCGGTTCGATCAGATCCGGCAGGCACTGGTCCTGACGGTGCGCCTCCAGCGCTTCGGGCGTTGCCCACAATTCCTTTTGCCGATCGGTCATGATCCATCCCGGAACGACCGCATTTACCCGGATCCGGTATTCCCCAAGATCACGGGCCATCGTTCTCGTCAGCCCGTGGACGGCCGCTTTTGCTGTGGCATAGGCCGGGAAACGGCCGACGGCCTCCCACCAGCTGTTGGACCCCATGTTGATTATCGAACCGCCACCGGCCGCGATCATATCGGGGGCAACTGCCTGAATGGCAAAGAACTGGTGCCGCAAATTGGTATCCATGCGTTCGTCCCAGTAGTCCGGAGTAACATCCTGCCAGTCATGGCGGTCATCGCGCGCTGCATTGTTGACCAGAACGGACGCAGGCCCCACTTGCGAGCGCAGAATGCCAAACGCCGCTTTGAGGGCGTCGATATCGCGCAGGTCGCAGCGCGCGAAAGCGACGCTGTCAAATTCCTCGGCCAGAGCCTTGCCGGACTTTTCGTCCAGATCGACGAACCCGACCCGCGCGCCCTGCTCGGCAAATGCACGCACGATTTCCGCACCGATACCGGAGGCGCCGCCGGTGACATAAACGGTCTTGCCTTCAAGACTGGGATAGATGGCAAAATTATCGGGCATGGTATCTTTTCCTCTGGCAAGTATGGTTCATCTTGACCGGTATGACGGGCGGACCGGCGCGCAAGCCCTCTATCACGGACATCCGACGGCATAAACCGAATTTCCGCTACACGCGCTGAATTCCCCCAACGCAGCGGCGACAACCGCGAGCGGGCTCACTTCCGCGCCAAGGGTACGCATTTGTCGCCAGGAAGGCTACTGCTCGTCGTCAAAGCTGCCGGGATCCAGATCCGTGATCAACCGCGTTTCCAGCAATTGACCGCCGCGGTACAGGATCGGATAGGCCACCGTGGCAATCTGGCTGTTGAAATCCTTCAAGCAACGCAGGGTTTCGAGGTGAATATCACTGGACTGGAAACTGATTTCCTCGCCTGCACTCAGCCGTTTAAGGTGTTTGCGCCGGTTGGTGCGCTCCACTCGGTTCATCTCGTTCTTCTCTTCCAGCAGCAGGCGCGCGCTTTCCAAATCGTCCGAGATCAGGACATTCGATGCCAGGCCCATATTCGCCATGACCCGTTCGTGCATGGAAATCAGCTCGCCTCGGCCCGCTTTGGAAAACCGTATCGACAGTTCGGCTTTTTCCTCGGCCAGCGCCAACAATCGTTTGACCACGATGTCGCCCGCGGATTCCAGTGCGATAGCATACTCTGTCAACTCCCGTGCCTGCTTTCGTTCCCGTTTGGTCAACTTGTGAGCCGACATGGCGGCGACGTAGCGGCGGATGCTGTCAAGCGCGAGGTTCACGTATTTGTCCTGGCGCTTCAGCGCGGCCACCCGTTTGGGATCGAAATCCCGATAGATTTCCATCACTGGCGCCATCTCCGCCTCGACCACCTCGGACATGCGCAGGACTTCTCTCTTCAGGCTTGCGAGTGCCAGCTTCGGTTTGTCCAGCGCGCCTTCGTCCAAAACACTGCGATGCGCGAAATCCAAACCGCTCTCGTCACCCACTCCGGTCGGAAGCAGGGCCTGCAGCGGTACTTCGAGGTACCGGCAAAACGGCAGCCATATCCACATGACGCCATTAAACAGGATGTGCGTGTTGATAAGTGTCTGCGCAGTGTCGTGTCCGCCAAGATAAGGCAGAATGGTCAGCGAGTTGATCAGGAATAACGCCACTATTGCGCCCGAACCACGCAACAGCAGGTTCGCCATCGGCACGCGTCGTCCCGACGCGTTGAGCCCGCGGCTCAGCCAGATCGGGATCAGCGCGCTGCCGAAGTTTGCCCCCAGTATCAGAGACACGCCCGCCTGAACCGGGATCACGTCGATATCCACCAGCGTGACGCACATCAGAATGACGGCCACACTTGAATGCATCATAAAGGCCAGCCCGATGCCGACAAGAAATGCCGTGATGTAGTCTTTCGCCAGATATCCGGCAATCGAGGGCAGAAAAGCGCTGTCGCGGATCGGATCCATGGTTTCGCGCAGGAAACGAAGTGCAATCAGAATAAAGGCGATACCCAGCAGTATCCTTCCGGCCTGTCGCAACCGCCGGCGTTCCGACCTGATGAAAAATCCGCCGCCCACCGCGATCAGCAGCGGAACCAGCCAATCCAACCGGAACGAGAGAACCTGGATCAGCAGAGCCGATCCCAGATCGCCACCCAGCACCATGCTCAGGCCGGTTGCAAATGCGAGTCCGCCGCTTGCTGCAAATCCGGCCACCAACAGCCCTACTGCGGCCGAACTTTGCAATACTATTGCCATGACCAGCCCCGTGAGCGCCGCCTGCAACGGATTTGTCGTTGACATCACTGCCCGCTGGAAGGACGCGCCAAAGGCCCGCTCTATCCCGGTACGCACCATACGCACCGCATAGAGCAGCAAAAAAGTAGCCCCCGCGAGTTCAGTCAGGAAAATGATGATTGTCATTCTGTTTTTCCATTTTGCAGACAGGTCGAGTCCCTGTATCGTCTGCTATCTATTCAGTTAATCGCGAAATCGACAAGTCTTACTGCATACTTAGCGTTTCCTGTAGCTGCAATAATGGCCGTTTTGCAAAGCACCTTCTGTGTGGATAGCCAATCTTGTGGTATTGTTAATTTTTGCACGTCATCATCGATATTGGAGGATAGCGACGTGGCCAGACATATCTGCCAGAGTTGCGGGATGCCGCTCGCCAAGGATCCGAAGGGCGGTGGTCTGGAAAAAGATGGAAGGACGCACAGCACCAGATACTGCTCGCTTTGTTATGACAACGGCGTCTTTCTGCAACCAGACATCAAGGTTACCAGCATGCAGCATCTGGTCATACATTCTTTGCAACGGAATGGTTGGCCGAAATTTGCGGCTTGGTTGGCCACGCGCAATATCCCGAAGCTCGACCGTTGGAACGGCAATCCCTGACTAGACCTTACGCCCGATCTGCTGGGTGATCTCGGCGACAACACCCTCGATATTGTGCTCGCCCTTGCTGTAGAGACCATGCACCCAGCCCTCCAGGCGATGCTTGTCGTCCTCTGTCAGAATTTTGGCCGTCAACACAACGATCGGTATGCCCATCCAGTCGGGGTTTTTTCGGTATTCCTCCACGAATTCAAAGCCGTCCATCTCTGGCATCATCAGATCGAGCAGGATCATTGCCGGACGCACACTGGCCATTTTCTCCACCGCGACGCGACCGTTTTCGGCCTCCACGACTTGAACGTTCTCCCGCTCGAGATAGCGTTTGAGCAGAGCGCGAGTATCCGGATCGTCCTCGACTACCAATATCGGCTTGTTTTCGCCTTCGCCGGCAAAACGCTTGATGGTTTTGACCAGTTTGTTGCGGTCTACCGGCTTGGTCAAATACTCAGACGCACCCAGAGAGAAGCCAAGGTTCTTATCCTCGACAATCGTGACCATAACCACGGGAATGTCCCGTGTTCTCTTGCTCGCTTTCAGTTCCGTCAGCACGCTCCAGCCATCAACCCGGGGCATGATGACATCCAGGGTGATAATATCCGGCTGCAATTCGGCCGCCATATTCAGTCCGGTCTTTCCATCTGACGCCAACTCCGTCCTGTAACCCGCCGCATTCAGATTCCGGCACAGTAAATCGCGCACGTTTTCATCGTCATCGATCACCAGTATAAGCGGCGCGTCTTCCGAAACCTCTTTGCGAACCTTCACAGGTTGCTCCGCTTCCGGTGCGCTAACACCGGAACCGTCTGCCAGAACGGTCATTGTAAATGTCGTACCCTTGCCGGGCGTGCTTTCGACGGTAATGTCTCCGCCCATCTTGCGGCTGAATTCGCGCGTGATCGTCAGACCGAGACCTGTGCCTCCGAATTCCTTGGACGTAGAGGCGTCCGCCTGCGTGAACGGATCGAACACGCGCGACATCTGCTCTTCGGTCATGCCTATGCCGCTGTCCGAAACACTGATCTGCAGCAAGTCGCCGTTGTCGGACGGGACTATTTCGGCCCGCAGGTCGATTTTGCTATCCTTTGAGAATTTCGCCGCGTTGGATAGCAGATTGAAAAGGTTCTGGCGCAACTTGGTGAGGTCGGTGCGAACTGTATCGACGTTGTCATCGATCTCGATGTCCAGTGTGTTGGAGTTCTTCTCGACAAGCGGCATGATCGTGTTTCGGACATCGGAAAACATGTCCTTGACGTCGATTTCCTCAATGAATAGTTCGATCTTGCCGACTTCAATCTTGGAGAGATCCAGAATGTCGTTGATCAGTCCCAGCAGGTGCTTGCCCGCGTTGCGGATTTTTCCCAGATCGGGGATCGCCTCTTCGTTGCCCTCATCCTCCATATCATCGATCAGCAGTTCCGAATAACCGATGATAGCGTTAAGCGGCGTGCGCAGTTCGTGGCTCATATTGGCCAGAAACTGGGACTTTGCGGCGTTGGCCTTAATCGCCTCGTCGCGGGCCTTGCCGACCTCCTCGATCAGCTTGTCCAGTTCCTCTTCGTGTTTCTTCTCCTCCGTTATGTCCGTAAAAACCGAAAGAGTACCGCCGTCCTGAGTGCCGAAGCCCTCGGAACGATACCAGTGCCCGTTCGGCATATGATCCTCGGATTTCCGGACCTTATTCGCGCGACGGTTCTTCAACACGCGCTGAATCCACTCTTCGCGCTCCTGTTCGTTCAACCCTCTGTGCATTGGCCCGACCGACAGGCGTAATCCGTGTTCAAAATTCATACCGATCTTGGGCTCGGCGCCTTCGGTGAAACCTACAAAAAGGTCCCTGTACCGCTTGTTGAAAAGAACGACGTTGTCATCTTTGTCAAAGAGGGCGAAGGCCTGCCCCATGGCCTCGATCGCATCCATCAGGCGCGAATGGGCCGTAGCCGCCTCTTTCTGGCTCTCCGCCAGTGCGGCCTCTGCCCGTTTACGTTCCGCAACCGCGCCAAGCTGGGTTCCGACATGGCCCATAGTCTTGATAATCTCAACATCTGGCGCGGCTCGCGCCTTGGAAAAGAACTCCAGCACGCCAATGACGTTTTCCTCCAGGATGATCGGGAAGGCCATACCGGAGGCAATTCCTGCCTTTTCGGTAAAGGTTAGCCGCGGGAAGTTCGGTTCCTGCGACAGGTCCTCCACCCACACCGCCTGGGCGTTGTTGACCACGCGTCCGGGCAGGTCATCCGACGATCCGAACCGCAACGTATCGGTCACGTCCACAAGGGAGGAAACACTATTCGCGTCCTCGATATGCCAGATGCCGGTCGGCACCAAAGCCGTGCTTTCCTCTTTACCCTGAACAACATAGGCATGCCCGACCTGCCATCCGGCATAGGTGCAGACCTCGTGCAGAACCGCCTGCACGGCGGCTTCGAAGGATTCAGCGCTATTGGCCGCAAGCAGGATATTCTGCAACAAGCGGACAGAGGCGGTCCGGTCGGCGACCCGTTTTTCCAGTTTGCTATTGGCGTCGATCAGCGCAACTTTTGCCTGTTTTTCAGCGGTAATGTCACGGCCATAGACGTTCAGGTATGTTTCACCCTTTATAGGCCTGAACGTAAACAGATAGGTTTTTCCGCGGCGTTCGAGCTCGAGTTCCCGAACTTGACCTGCATCCGCAGCTTCACGCGCTGCCTTTTCCAGTTCGGCGGACAGAAATTCCGGCGTGCCGGACCGCAACAGGTTTTCAACGGTTCGCGCCGCGTCATTTGCCAGCAAAACTGCACCGTTCGGCTCCACACGCATGACCGGATAGGGATTTTCCGACGGAAATTTCGCCGTGTCGATCAATTGTTTCTCTTTGGCGCGAACGTTCGTCACATCGCGGCCATAGGCGTTTATGTAGCCGTTCTCCATAACCGGATCGAACAGGAAGTTGAATATCTCGGCCCCCGCCGGAATATCGATGCGGACACTGGCCTTGTCGCGAAATGCCTTGATGGCGATTTTGGTGATGTGGTCCGAAATTTGACCGGTTGTTTCCTGAAGCAAACCCTTGGCCCGCGAGACAGCGGAATTATGGTACAGCAGATCACCCTTCTTGCCGACCCGAAAAATGGGAAACGGGCACTCTTCCATGATCCGGATCAGCGATGCCTGACCAGCAGTTTCCGCAGGTTCGTCAGCTTTTCTTTTGCCTGCCATACTGTTCCCTCTGCATTGTGGGACCAGACTGTTTCAGTCTGATTTGAAGCCGATTTTCAGATGCGTGTTGTCACAGAAAGGTTTGGTTTTGGAACCGCCGCAGCGGCACAACCTCGCGCCTGTGACGCGGTCAACATTGCGTCCGGTACCAGCACAGATTTCAAGATTGCCGGACACCTGCAATGGGCCGTTTTTCTGTGGCGCAATGTCCAAAGGACCGTCGCGCACAGCCAACGTTTCCGACGGGCGCGTATCCGGCTCACCGGTTGCCACGAATCCGGCGTCGCGGTGGGAATTGTCGCAAAACGGTTTGTTTTTCGACTTGCCGCAGCGGCACAGCGTAGCGCGAAATCCGATATCCTTGCCATCAATGCGCATCGGCGCGCGGAAGGCATAGGGGCCATTTTCCCGCAATTTCACAAGATTCACCAAGGGCGCCGGTTCCGGTGCAGTATCGCCTTTGGGTTCATAGCTGACGGCCCCAGACGGGCAATTGTGGCAGATGGCGCGAAGGCTCTGGGTTTCCATCTTGTCGGGAAATATCCATTGCCCTACGACATTCGCCAGAAACACTTCCGGAGCTCCGAGCACACAGAAACGGGCATGGATGCACCGGCTGGTATCGAAGCTCAAGATCATATCCCTGCCCTCTTCACGGCCGATGACATCTTCTTCCGTCTCCGCAACCTTTTCGGGTTTGGGCTTGTCGTCATGCGGAACGTGTTTCGGTGGCTTGGGCGGCGCGCCGGGGACCACGATTTTCGCCGCCATGCCGCGCAGGGCATCGGCAATCCCTTCCAGTTCGTGGCCTTCGGGAAAGATCTGCCCGGCCTGATGTGCCATTTCCAGTATGCGCTCCGATAAAACCCGCATCTCGCCATGCCCGTCCGGCAAACGCGCAATGTCACGCAGCATTGTAAAAGTCATGCCGGCATTGACGCCCGGATTTTCCGGCCCCGCGGGTAACGAGGCAAGATGCTCGCAAACCGGCGTAAGAGCCGACATCATTTCGCGGGCCAGCGTCGTGAAAAGGCGCTTGTGGTCGGCACCTTCCCGATCACGGCCAAAACTTTGAACCAGAAAGCGCAGCATGTGGTTATAGATAGCATTGGCCAGATCCAGAACCTTGACCGCTTCGGGGTCGGTGATCCAGACCTTGCCCTCGGCTTCCACCGGTTCTTGCATCACCGGATTTCGGGCAACCGGGAAGGCCGGTTCGAAATCCGGATCCCTCGCCATCATCTCCTCAAGGTTCGAACGCATGGTCAAAAAAGCCTGATAATGCGAATCTTCGGTATGTTCCGGCGCACCCTCACCCTGCTCGACAATAGTCTCCAAGGCTTCGCGCGCACTGGCAAGATCAGTGACGGTCATCAAACCGGGAAGAGGCGCATCCGCAGGACTAATCTGGTCATCTTCGTCACCGCAGAACAGATTTTCCTCACCCAGCTTGCGAGACAGAACATCCAGCCCATGCGAAATCCCGCGATACAGGTGGCCGATGGTTTCATAGTCCTGTGCGCTCGGCATGATCGTGCCCCTCGGCGGGGAACGGTGATAGTCGGAAGGGTGCACGAATTCCGGCGAGTCGTGTAGCTCCATGCCTTCCGGGCGTTCCAGAAAAATAGCGTGGTCAATCAGCGCCTGCGAAAACCCGAACAGTTCCAGATCAATACCGGAGGCGTGATATCCGAATGGAATCGGAAAGTTCGGATGCGACAGGTGAGGAGCGCCGCCAATCGCGCAGGCAAGGTTTCCGACGAGTGTCAGATGCGTCATTTCCTCGACGGCTACCATGGTCATGGCTCGCTTCCAGCCCTGAACGATTTCGGCCTGTTCGGGGGTCAACCCATCCTGTTCGCCGCGCTTCAGGCTCCAGATGCCGTACAGATAACAACACATGACATTATGTTCGATCGCGGCGGCTTCCGCGAGCATGTAGATAAGTTCTTCCCGGTCCCCGATGCGGATCTTAGGTTCTTCGCCATTCATGTGGAATTCCCCCTTGAAGGAGGATTTTTGCATAAAATCCTGCATCTGTGTAAAAAATTTCAGCCTGACGTCGCAGGAACAGGCCAATTTGGTGGCGCAGGAGGCGATTATTGCTTTTTGAAAGAAATACCGTATCATCCATAAACCGGCGTTATTTCAGTGCCTGAAATGGGCCCGTCCACGCCGAATTATGGGGGTTTGATGAAGCTATCCGAGGAAACAGCGAGTTTTTCATCGGCGAGCATTTCCCCGGAATTCGTCATTAGCGTCAGTGGTCATCGCGACATTGCCGACAGTGACGTTTCAAGCTTGCGGCGGCAGTTGGAAACCGTCTTCAATGAAATCCGGTCCCGCCTTCATCACCTGCCGGTGCGGCTGGTGACCGGTCTGGCAGAGGGCGCGGACACAATCGCGACAGAAGTCGCGCTGGAAGCCGGCCTTGCAGTGACCGCCGTTCTGCCGATGCCTCTGGAAAGCTACAAGGAAGACTTCACCGGCATTGCGCTTGAAAAGTTCCTGAACCTGCTGGAACGGGATGACGTAAAGGTGCTGGAACTGCCTGTCAGCGACGGGAAATCCGTTTCCGACCTGTCGGACCCCGCTGCACGTGACGCACAATATGCTCTGTTGCGCGACTATATCATCCGACGCTCCAACCTGCTGGTCACGCTCTGGGATGGCGCAGACAACGGGCTACCCGGCGGAACCTCGGACGTAGTTTTGGGCTATCTCGCCGGGCAGGCGGGAAAGCCGCCGGCGCGTGTAGCGATGGATGCGGTTCTGACAAACGATTGCGGCGATATCGTGGTCTGGATACCCGTTCGGCGGATCAGCAATCCCGATGCGGAAATGCCAGCTGAACCGGTCACACTGATCTCCAATTCCAACGGCGACTGTTACTGGCAGCATTCTGATATACCCGACCATATCTGGAAACGATGGAACGGACTGGATGCCTATGCTGCCGACAGGATGTCGGAAAAGGGAAGCGAGCTGCCGGCTTATGGACTGATCGCGACGGACGAACGACGATGCTCGGCGGACGCGCGCGCGCTGGACCGGGAGTTCGTCCGCGCCGACCAGTTGGCGCGAGCCAACCAATGGCATTCAGATAACATGTTCAAGCTGTTCGGCCTGATGGCCGCCGCCATGGGGCTGTTTTTTCTGGTTTATGCCAAACTTCTGGCGATCAAAACCTTTCTGGTGATCTACATTGCCCTGTTCGTCCTCGGTTTTGTCGGCTTCCGCATCAGCAACCGGCATCACTGGCTCAGCCATCACCTTGCCTATCGCGCGCTGGCCGAGACATTGCGGGTGCAGTTCTTCCTGATGGTGTCCGGCGCGGGAGAGACCTACCAGCTTCGCCGGATACTCAAGCTGACCAGCGTCGACCGGTTCGACCGGTTCGAGTGGTTGCAGGACGCCGTACGTTGCGCCGAACCCCTGGTCTATTTCGGCCATGACGGCGGAATGGATGCAATCGAAACGGTGCGCAAACAATGGGTCGAGGATCAGGCCGGATATTTTCAGCGCAAGCTGCACGCCCTGCACCACCAACACCACCGTCTGGAAGTTATAAAGACTGCCTTGCTGACCGGCTCGGTTGTCGGTGCACTGGCGTTGATCTTTTTCAAAAAGACCCTGCTGCACCTCGACATGATGGGCTATGACGGCAAGGCGTGGCTTGTGTTCTTCATGGGTCTGCTGCCTTTGTGGGTAGCGGTATGGGAGTTGTATCAGGGCAAAATGGCGACGCGCGAACTGCTGTGGCAGTATTCCAACCAGCACCGCTATTTTGCTGCCGCCGCGACACAGTTGAAATCCACCGAAGCCACCGAAGACGGCAAGCAGATTATCCGTGATCTGGCGGACAAGGCCCTTGTGGAGATTTATTTGTGGAGCGTCCACCGATATCACCGCGAACACGAACCCCCTGCGGCGGGCTGAGCCATGGCCGAACATGACGCCGAACCCACGGATTTCAAAACCCGCCTGTCCAACTTGCGTCACGATCTGCGCACACCGGTTGGCCACATCATGGGTTATGCCGAACTGATCGAAGAGGATATGGACGAAGAAGGCCTCAAGGCCTGCCAGCATGACCTGCAGGCGATCCATACCGCCGGTCAGAAATTGCTGGCGATGGTCGACCAGTTCTTCGGTGACACCAAAACCTCGCCGGAAGAGATCAATATCCAGGACGCGCAATTCCAGATGCGTCTGCAGCTCAACCATATTGCCGGATATGCGGAAATGCTGCGCGAAGACGCGATAGACGAAGAACGCACCGAAATACTCGGCGATCTGAACCATATCGCGGACGCGCAGAAACTGGTCGTCTCCATGCTGGAAAATATCGACTCTGACCTGCTGGACAACTCCGAAATGAAGGTCACCGGAGCAAAACCAGCACCCGTTAAGCCTTCGACTGAAACCGCGTCTACCACCATCGCCGGTATTGGCGGCGAGATACTGATCGTGGACGACGATCCGGCAAACCGAGAGCTTCTGACCCGCCGTCTTGAACGAGGCGGCTATGTCTCGGTCGCTGTCGGTTCGGGACGCGAGGCGCTCGACCTTTTGGCGGAACGCAAGTTTGACCTGATCCTGCTGGACCAGATGATGCCGGGCCTGTCGGGACTGGAAACCCTGCAAACCATCAAGGCAAACGCGCGGTTGCGCGCGATCCCGGTCATCATGCTGTCGGCGTCTGACGATTCCACGCTCGTGGTGCAATGCATCCTCAGCGGCGCCGAGGACTACGTCGCCAAACCCTTCAATCCGGTGCTGCTGACGGCGCGGATAAATGCCTGTCTCGAAAAGGTCCGGTTGCGCCGAAACGCAGCGCGGCAGATCAAGGTATTCATCTCGTCTCCGGGCGATGTGATACCCGAACGTTTGATCGTAAAATCGGTTCTAGGCCGCCTGAATGACGAATTTACCGGCCGCGCCCTGATGATCCCGATCCTTTGGGAAGAGGAACCGCTACTAGCATCCGATACGTTTCAGGCCCAAATTCACCCGCCACGCGAGACCGAGATTTATATCGGTATCCTGTGGAGCCGCATCGGATCGCCCCTGCCTGAATCCATCAAACGGCCAGACGGAACCATTTACGATTCCGGCACCGCATTCGAATTCGAGGATGCGTTGAGCGGCTACCTGAAAAACAGCTTTCCCGAAATGCTGCTTTATCGAAAAAGTGGCGCTCCGACTGTCTCGTTGCAGGACAAGGATATGGTTCTGGAGCGTATCGACCAGATCGACCGCCTGAAAAACTACGTGGAAAAACACCTGATGGGTGACGACGGTTCCTATGCCGGCGCTTTCCACATGTTCGACTCGCCTGAGCAATTCGAAACCATGATAGAAATGCATGTGCGCAAACTGGTCGAGCGTCTGCTTTCGCGATCCGACTGACGGCCGGACCCGAGTTTGTTTGCTTAGTCCAGAAACATTGACTACAATTTCTCAAAACAGCGGGGGAAGCCATGTCACGGTTACTACTGGTCGAAGACAACGAGATGAACAGGGACATGCTGTCCCGCCGACTGAAAAAACGCGGATTCGAGGTTCAGATGGCCTTCGACGGCAAGCAGGGGGTCGACATGGCCCGGTCAGAGCAACCCGACCTGATACTGCTGGATATGAGCCTGCCGGTAATGGACGGATGGGAAGCCGCCCGCCACCTGAAGGACGACACCTCGACCAAGGCGATCCCGATTATCGCCCTGACGGCGCACGCAATGGCAGGCGATATGGAAAAAGCGCTGGAGGCAGGCTGCGACGACTATGATACCAAGCCGGTTGACCTGGCGCGACTGCTGGAAAAAATCGGCAAACTCCTCGAAGGGTGAAACCAAGCGTGACGAAACAGGGCAGCATCCCGCCGCATACCGGATCGAAAGCCACGCCCACTGTGGGAGAGGCGAATTGGGCGAATTGTTTCGCCGAACTCAAATCGCGACCCGGCGCCATGACCGACGGCGAATTCGCCGAGGTAAAGCTGTCCCGCAAGAACCTTGCCGAAATCGATTTTTCCCGCAGCGACTTCTTTCGGTCGTCCCTGTCCAGCGCAAATCTCAAGAAGGCCGTTCTTGCAGAATCCGACCTGTCCGAAGCCAAAATGACGAAAGCCGCGCTGTACAAGGCAGACCTGCGCGGCGCGATCCTGCAGGAAACCAATCTGGAGGGCGCGGACCTGTCCGCCACCGACTGCCGCAAAGCCGATTTCCGAGGCGCAAACTTGCGCGGTGCCGATTTCACGGGTGCCGATCTGCGCGGTTGTGACCTGTCATATAGCGACTTGACCGGCGCTAACCTTTTGCGCGCCGACGTGACCGGCGCCAAGTTCCACTTCACGCAACTGGCGGGCGCCAATATCACCCATATCAAATACGGCACGTTTCGCGACATGGCCGGATTCTTTTACGGAGTACGCGGCGTCGACTCGACCTACGGCAACGCCCTGTTCGTTCGCGACGCCAAGGATCAGGATTATATCGACACCCTGAAGCAGGCTATCCTCGACAAACCTCCGGGATGGGAGCGAAGGGTGGACCTGCTGCTGTTCCGCGCTTGGGGGCTGATCGACAACGGTCGCAGCCTTTTGAAGGTCGGCTTCTACGCCACGATCATCGCCATGTTCTACGGATTCATCTACCTGCTCGACATGATCTATGACTGGAAGATCATGGATTATTCCAACTCTGCCAAGACCTGGTTCACGCCGTTTTATTATTCGGTCGTAACCTACACGACACTCGGCTTCGGCGACGTCACGGCAGACAGTCTGTTCGGCGAGATTTTCGTGATCAGCGAGGTGATTGTCGGATATTTCACGCTAGGCCTGTTGCTAGCCATTCTGGCAAATACGATCGCGCGTCGAAGCTGATCGACGCGCCTGCGCCGCACAAAAGTCCGAACCTGTCGGATCAACGCGGAAGCGCCTGTTCTCGTCGTTTTCCGCGCCTGACTTCATTATAATAAAGCACGTGCGTCGGGGTGGTACTTGTCTTGTGCCGACTGTGCCATCTGGTAACGAAAGCGCGATAGATTCCGAACTTGAAACTTATCCTGCCGCTGTCAGCCAGTTTGGTCGGTCCCGACCAAGCTTAGACAGGCGCCGCCTTGCCGTTGACATATACACGAAAGAACCCATCCCGGCCTTCGGACCAATTGACATGAACCAATAACTCAATCCACTTGTCCCGCATCTCACGATCCGCGATCAGCATTCGTTTTTCTTGAGTGCGAACCGCCGTTTTACCGTCGATCTGCCGATGAAGCCCATAACCTGACTTGTCATTTTTGAAGTGAAAGGGCTCACCTCCGTTTTCGAAAATGAACTGGCCAAGTGTTACTGCGACCGGATCAAGATTGATG
>JAHEFH010000156.1 GCA_024640245.1 Paracoccaceae bacterium
GGTTTCGCGCCGCGCTCTGGGACGGACGCGCCGGCACCATCCAGCCGCTTGCCTATACGCATGGACTGGCACGCGCGGCGCGTGCGGCGGAAGCGGCGATTCACGAGAATTCGGCGGTGCAGTCTGTCACGCATACCGGTGCAGGCTGGCACCTGGTCACCGCCCAAGGGTCTGTGACGGCGGCAAAACTGATACAGGCCACGAATGCCTATGGAACGCCCGGCCTGCCGACAAACGGCTTCGTTCCTGTGTCCTATTTCCAGATGGCTACCGAGCCATTGCCGGACCAGTTGCGCGCGGGCATACTGGCCGGTGGCGAGGGTTGCTGGGATACGGCCCTTGTCATGTCGTCCTTCCGGCTGGATTCCGAAGGTCGCCTGCTGGTCGGGGCGCTTGGCGATCTCGGCAGTTTCGGCGGCGCGGTCCACAGGTCTTGGGCACACCGGAAGCTGGCGCAGATCTATCCGCAACTGGCTGGGCAGAGGTTCGAATACGGCTGGTCAGGCCGTATCGCCATGACGCCGGACCACCTGCCGCGCGTGTCCGAGATCGGACCGGATGCGATCTCGATCCACGGCTACAGCGGACGTGGCATCGCACCGGGTACGGTGTTCGGTAAATGCTCGGCGGACTGGGCTGTCAAAAGCGACAGGGACGCCTTTCCGGTCAGGATAGGTCCGGCGGAAACGGTGCGGCAATCTTGGACAAGGGGCCTACTGCTCGAAGCGGGTGCAACCCTGACGCATCTTCTGGCGGCGCGCACCTGATATCAGAACGTCACGTTTTTCCTGACCAGTTCGCCATAGAGCGCGCGGATGCGCTTTGTCACCGGAAGCGACCCGTCGCCGATCTGCTTGCCGTCGATTTCTGCCACAGGTGTCTGGGCGCCGAAAGTGCCGGTCAGAAATGCCTCGTCGGCGCCGTAAGCCTCGTAGAGCGAGAAATTCTTTTCATGGACCGGAATGCCGTTGAGGCGGCACAGGTCGATGACCTTCTGCCGGGTGACGCCGTTCATGCAATAGTCGCCGGTGCTGGTCCAGACCTCGCCACGGCGCACGATGAAGAAGTTGCAGGCGTTGGTGGTGTTCACGAACCCGTGCGGGTCGAGCATCAGCGCTTCGTCGGCGCCGGCCTGCTCGGCCTGCAGGCAGGCAATGACGCAGTTCAGTTTGGAGTGGCTGTTGTATTTCGGGTCCTGCGACATCGGCAGGCCGCGCACCTGCGGAACGGTCGCCAGCCGGATGCCGCGCGACAGAAGGCGGTCCACCGGCTTCGAATGCTCCATGATGATCACCAGCGTCGGGCCCGAGCGTGACAGCGACGGGTGCTGGAACGGTTTGACCTTGACGCCGCGCGTCAGCATCAGCCGGCAATGCACATCCGTGGTCATCTCGTTGGCCTTTGCGGTGCGGGTCAGCGCGTCCAGTATTCCGGCCTTGTCCAGCCCCACTTCCAGCGAGACCGCCTTGCAGGAATTGAAGAACCGGTCCATGTGCTCGTCGAAAAAGGCCCATTTGCCGTTGTAGAGCCGCATACCCTCCCACATGCCGTCGCCCAGCAGGAAGCCGCTGTCATAAACCGAGACCTTGGCCTCGTCGCGGTGAACAAGTTTCCCGTTCACATATATTTTGATGTCCCTGTTGCGGGCATCCTCGTCGGCATCATGCGTGGTGTGGCTGTCGGTTTTCGGCGCTGGGCTCATGCGGTTTCCCGTCGGTCGGTAGCTGCGGTTCTAGGTGGCCCTACACTAACCGCGAATTCGTGGATTAGTACCGGAAAATTCACCGCAGGCGAGCGGGCCGCCCGTTAGCCGGAAGCGCTATTCATCCCGCTCCAGAAGCGCGAGGATCAGATCGCGGTTCGGACAGAAATCGGGCGGCGACTTGGCCGTCTCGTTTTCGTCGAGCCATGTAAGGCACAAGTCATCACTCTCGCAGGAATAACAGTTGATGACGCTTTGCGGAAACGCGTCGAGCAAATCGCGGATCGGGGAATCCACGGGCAACTCCGCGCCCGTCGCTTTCAGCATCCGGCGCCGCTTTTCCATTCTCTGCTCAAAAGCACCCGCGACTGTTTCAAGCGGGTTCGGTGGTTTGGACATTGCCCCTCCCAAGGCTTGTTCATGGAAACCCTCTACAGGTTCACGCCGGAGATTTCCTTGATTTGTGTCAAACCTTCTTGTGCGCAACGGCAGAATTCCCGCTGTGAATAACCGAATGCGCGGATATCCCGACTGCCTGGGCGGTCAATTCCGTCTTTCGAAACAAGCAATTTGAAAGGCCGCTATTCACGTCGCAGCAGCCTGGAGATTTTACGCGACCGCGGAAAATACCAAAGAAAAATTCCGCTGGCCGAAAACGTGATCAACGCAAGGCTTATAATATCGGAAATCCACGTCCCGAAACGCTGACCGGCCCACCCACGCGTGTGCAGGGTCTTGAACAGGCTTCCCCAGTAGATTTTAGAATCCAGCAGGGTTCCGTCAGGCGCGTAGGTCTTGTTGGTAAAACTGGTTTTGACAAAATAGTGGCCTGTGGCCTGATTTACGATGACTTTGCCAGAGGGCTTTTCAACGATAAAACTTGGCCGCTTGTGATAGTCCTTTTGAACCACACCCTCGGCACTTTCTTCGGGCCAGACAGTCGCGGCAAGTGCCAGCGCCGAGGTCTGGTCGGCTTGCTTGGCACCGGGCCAGTCGGCAAAGCCGGATTCGTCATATGCCGGTGGCATGATAAGCGCCAGAATGCCTTTTGAATGATTGAGGTAAAATCCGGTCAGAGCGATCAGGATTATCCACGGAAAAATGAAGATGCCCGTCCAAGCATGGATGGTCCGAAGGAATTTCAAAACGCGGGCTTTCGTTGCCTGATTCATCAAACGGTTCCGTAATTGGGAGGCACTCCGATGGATGCAGTTCATGTTTCACTTATCCGCGCCCAAGTCAATTTTTGCCCGGCACCGGTTCGGCGCAAACTTGCCGGTCTGACAGGCGGCCGGCCGGCGCAGAGCGGCTGTATGGCCAGAGTGGCCAACGTATCAGAGACGCGTTCGAACTGGTCCGGCCCCACCGATTTCACTATTGATCCGGTGAGGCTCTTGCTGCGCGCGCCACGCGCGGTATCCATTTGATCAGATCACTCAGAATGGATTTGACGAGTCTGTTTTCAATTTGTATTTTTCACCATAAAATTTGATCAAATTTGCGCGAAAACAGAACGTCGCAAGGAGTCTCGCATGCCCAGAAAAACTGACCTGATCGCAGGGATTTCCCGCTCGCGCCTGGAACTCGCGGCGAAACACGAGCGCGATCGCTATTCGGCCGCGCGACCGAGGACCCTCGAGGTGCTGGCGAAGGGAGCGACAGACTACCTCGACGCGGTGCCGATGCACTGGATGAAGGACTGGCCGATGCCGTTTCCGATACTTGTGGAAAAAGCGAAGGGCGCGCGGCTCACCGACCTCGATGGCCTCGAGTTGGACGATTTCTGCCTCGGCGATACCGGTTCGATGTTCGGCCATTCGCCGGCTCCCGTGGCGAAGGCGATCCGCAAACAGGCGAAGAACGGTCTCACCTATATGCTACCGACCACGGCGGCGCTTGAGGCCGGGCACCTGCTGACCGAGCGGTTCGGCAGTTTCGCTTGGCAGATCGCGACGACGGCGACCGATGCCAACCGCTTCGCGCTGCGCGTCGCCCGCGCGGTCACCGGCAAGCCAAAGGTGCTGGTCTTTGACGGCTGTTACCACGGCACAGTGGACGACGCGATGGTCGAGTGCCGGGGCGGGAATACGGTCGCCCGGTCCGGACTCGTCGGCCAGGTGGAGGACCTCACCCTTGTCGCCGCCTGCGCGCAGTTCAACGATCTCGCCAGCGTCGAGTCGCAGCTCGCGACAGGCGATATCGCGGCGATCCTGACTGAACCGGTGATGACCAACTCCTGCATGGTGCTGCCTGAGCCTGGCTTTCACGAGGGACTGCGCAAGCTGGCCACGCGTTACGGCGCGCTGCTCATCATCGACGAGACACACACGATCTCTTCAGGGCTCGGCGGCTACACACGCGTCCACGGGCTCGACCCTGACATCTTTGTCGTCGGCAAATGTGTGGCGGGTGGCGTCCCGACCGCAGTCTGGGGACTCCGGCCCAAGATCGCCGAAGTCTATCTGAGCTATTATCGTCAAAGGCCCGCCGGACACTCTGGTATGGGGACGACACTTTCGGCCAACCCGATGCAATTCTCATGCCTCGTTGCTACCCTTGCCGAGGTGATGACAGCGAAAAACTACGCGCGCATGGAAAAGGGCGCCGAGCGCCTCGCCTCGGGCCTTGCACGCGTCATCTCCGCCCACAAGGCGCCTTGGCATGTCGTGCGTGTCGGCGCTCGGGTGGAGTTTATCTGCGCCCCCGGCCCTCTGAAAAACGGCGTTGAGGCCGCGAAGGCCCATGTGTCCGAGGTCGAGGCCGTGTTGCACACGGCGCTTGTCAACCGCGGTTGCCTGATCGCGCCGTTCCACAACATGATGCTTATCAGCCCCTCCACAAAGAAGACCCAGATCGACCGGCTGATCGCCGCGTTCGATGAGGTCCTCACCGAATTGTTTGCCTGAGGAGGCACCCATGACCAAAAACTGTCCTTCCGGTGCCGATATCGCCGAAGCCGAAGCCTTTCTAGCCGCCCATCCCGAGATCGAGGCGATCGATATTGTCCTGCACGATTCCAACGGAATAGGCCGCGGCAAGATCATCCGCCGGCACGAGCTTGCCGGTCTGTACCGCTCGGGCCGGCACATGCCGATCTCTATTCTCGGACTCGATATCTGCGGCGAGGACGTACACGAGACCGGGCTGATCTGGGATCAGGGCGACGGTGACCTGCGCGCCTGGCCGGTGCCGGGTACGTTGAAGGCGCTGCACAACACGGCGCCTGCACGCGCCGAGGTGTTCATGTCGCTCTACGAACTCGACGGGCGGCCGATGACGTCGGACCCACGCCACGCGCTCGCGCGCCAGGTCGAGGCCTTCGCGCGGCGCGGGCTGAAACCGGCCGGTGCTTTCGAGCTCGAATTTTTCCTGCTCGAAAACGAACGCGGTGCCGACGGCAAGGTGCGCCCGGCACGTGATGTGCTCGACGGGCGCGCCAGCCACAAGACCGAGGTCTATTCGCTCGATCACCTGCATGGGATGCTGCCGCTCTTCTCCGACGTCTACGCCGGGGCCGAGAAGGCGGGCATCATGGCCGAGACACTGATCTCGGAATATGCCCCAGGCCAGTACGAGCTGACCTTGCATTACCGCGACGACGTGATGCAGGCGGCCGACGACATCGTGCGCCTGAAACGGATCGTTCGCCAGCAGGCCCGGGCGCATGGCGTCACCGCCTGTTTCATGGCCAAACCGTTGGAGGACTACGCGGGCTCAGGCATGCATTTCCATGTATCCTTGCAGGACGATGCAGGCCGCAACATCTTTGCCGAGGAACCTGGAACGAGCTGGACCGAGCCACTTCTGCACGCGCTGGGAGGTCTCAGGGCGACGATGGGCGAGGCGATGCTCGTATTCGCGCCGCATCTGAATTCCTGGCGCCGCTTCGCCAACCAGAGCTACGCGCCGGTCTCCACCGCCTGGGGCGTGAACAACCGTTCGGTCGCGCTCAGGGTGCCGGAAGGTGAACTCAAAGCGCGGCGCATCGAGCACCGGCCCTCGGGCGTGGACGCCAACCCCTACCTCGTCGCGGCGACGGTACTTGCGGGGATCCTGCACGGGTTCGATCATAAGCTCGATCCTGGACCCGAAACGACCGGCAACGCCTATGCCGGAGACCACGACGGCCCGCCGATCCCGGGCGACTGGCGCTC
>JAHEFH010000001.1 GCA_024640245.1 Paracoccaceae bacterium
GCGATGCCGCGGTCGCCGGTGGCGTGAGCATGTCCGATATGGATGTAGTCGAGGCCCCGTATAATTTCGACGATGCAGCCGATGCGTTTTCATTGATCATGCGGCGCGAACCGCGCCCGACCGCGGTGATATGCGGCAACGACATTCTGGCGATCGGCGCTTTGAAACAGGCCAAGGCCATGGGGCTGCGGGTGCCCGAAGACGTTTCCATTACCGGTTTTGACGATATCGAGATTTCATCGGTCACGGAACCGGCAATCACTACGGTGCATGTGCCGCACCGACGGATGGGGCAGGTGGCGGCCGAGATACTGATCCGGCAATTGCAGAGCAAGGCCGAAACGCAGGAATTGAAACCGGAAAGCCGCGAATTGGAACCCCATATCGTGGACCGCGGATCTCTCGGCCCGCCGCCGGTAGATTAAAGCGCGTAACAGGGATTTTGCTCTGGTCAAGGCGAAGAAATTTTGAACAGATAAGGGCAAATATGACACCCTGCCGGAACCTACCGACAGAATAGCGGAGAGAGCCATGCCGACACCGACCAAAGCCAAAGATGCACCCGACCTGAACCGTTTCGACTGGGCCGATCCCTTCCTGCTGTCGTCCCAGCTAACGGAGGACGAGCGCATGTTCACTGACGCCGCAGAGGAATTCGCGCAGTCCGTCCTGCAACCCGGGGTCATCAAGGCCTATCGCGAAGAGGTCACCGATCCATCGCTGTTCGCGAAAATGGGCGAGGCCGGCCTGTTGGGCGTCACGGTGCCGGAGGAATATGGCGGGTTGGGGGCGTCGTATGTGACCTATGGTCTGGTCGCCCGCGCGGTGGAACGCGTCGACAGCGGATACCGGTCGATGATGTCGGTGCAGTCATCACTGGTGATGTACCCGATCTACGCCTACGGCTCGGAAGAGCAAAGGAAAAAATACTTGCCGAAGCTGGCTTCGGGCGAGATGATCGGCTGTTTCGGGTTGACCGAGCCGGATGCGGGCTCCGATCCCGGCGGCATGAAAACCAAGGCCGTCAAGACCGATCGCGGCTACACGATCACCGGCAACAAGATGTGGATTTCCAACAGTCCGATCGCCGATGTGTTCGTCGTCTGGGCGAAGTCCGAGGCGCATGGCGGCAAGATCCGCGGGTTTGTGCTTGAAAAAGGCATGGCGGGGCTGAGCGCCCCCAAGATTCAGGGCAAGCTGTCGCTGCGGGCGTCGATAACCGGCGAGATCGTTATGCAGGGGGTCGAGGTCGGCGAAGAGGCCTTGTTGCCGAATGTTGAAGGCCTGAAAGGTCCGTTTGGCTGTCTGAACCGCGCGCGCTACGGCATCGCCTGGGGTGTGATGGGCGCGGCAGAGTTCTGCTGGCACGCCGCGCGGCAGTATGGACTGGACCGCAAGCAATTCGGCAAGCCGCTGGCGCAGACGCAATTGTTCCAGAAGAAACTTGCCGATATGCAGACCGAGATAACGCTGGGCCTGCAGGGGTGTCTGCGGGTCGGGCGATTGATGGATGACGCTCAAGCGGCACCGGAAATGATCAGCCTGATGAAGCGCAACAACTGCGGCAAGGCGCTGGATATCGCCCGGGTTGCCCGTGACATGCATGGCGGCAACGGAATTTCCGAGGAGTTCCAGGTCATGCGCCACATGGTCAATCTGGAAACGGTGAACACTTACGAGGGTACGCATGACGTGCATGCGCTGATCCTCGGTCGGGCACAGACCGGCCTGCAGGCATTTTTCTAGGGCAGAGGCTGGATCGCGGCCGGCAAAAACCCGGGGTTTTCCGGGCGGGCAGTGAAAACACCCGCCCTGCGGGTGACTAGAGCGCGCCCGATTGCACCACTTCCCGAACAAGCGTCGCCGCATGCAGTTGAGAGGTTGCAAATCGTTTCCGATCGTGGATGAATAGCGCCGAACCCGAAGACAGTCCGAAAATTTTTCTGGCTGTTAGTACAAGCTGGGCTAAATCAGCAGCTTGGGTTGGGGCAGCCGATTGTTATTTTGCAATTGGAATGTCCCGTTTTGCTACATGGTGTCACGCGAAATGGTCGCAGGAACCCTGTGGTTTTGGTGCAGAACGGGGGAGGCGTGATGGCGTCGAAAATTGGACTGATAGGTCTGGGCACTATGGGTGCCGCGCTGGCGCAGAATATTGCCGACAAGGGCTTTGAAGTCGCGGTGTTCAACCGGACAACGAAAGTCACTTACGACTTCGCCGGATCGGTTGGCGATCTGGCGGAAAAAATCACCCCGACCGAGAGTTTGGAAGGCTTTGTCGCCGCATTGCAGAAGCCCCGCGCCATTATCTTGATGGTGCCCGCAGGTGATGCAGTGGACACGATGATCGCTTCACTGATCCCGCTTCTGGGCGACGATGACCTGATCATCGACGCCGGAAACGCCAATTTCCGCGAAACCCGCCGCCGCTCTGCCGAGATAGAGCCGACAGGCGTCAAGTTCATGGGAATAGGTGTGTCCGGCGGTGAGGAAGGCGCGCGTTTCGGGCCCTCGATCATGGGTGGCGGGCCGAAGGAGGCCTGGGACCGTGTGAGCCACATACTGGAAGCGATTTCCGCAAAATTCCAAGGTATCCCCTGCGCCACTTGGATGGGCAGCGACGGGGCGGGGCATTTCGTCAAGACCGTGCACAACGGTATCGAATACGCCGACATGCAGATGATCGCCGAGGTTTATGGCATCATGCGCGACGGGATGGGCATGCCCGCGGCAGAGATCGGCGCGGTGTTCGACCGTTGGAATGAGGGGCCGCTGAAGTCCTACCTGATCGAAATATCGGGAAAAGTGGCCAACGCCACTGATCCGCTCACCGGAAAACCGGTGCTGGATATCATCCTGGACCGCGCTGGTCAGAAGGGCACCGGCCGCTGGACCCTGATCGAGGCGCAGCATCTTGCCGCGCCCGCGACCGCCATCGAGGCTGCTGTCGCGGCGCGCAATTTCTCGTCCCGGCTGGAGGAGCGACTGTCGGGAGAGGCCATTTTCGGGGCAGCGCCGAGTGCCGTTCCAAAATCGGCCGATCTGATAGACAAGCTGGAACAGGCCCTGCTTGTCGGAAAAATCGCCTGTTATGCGCAGGGCTTCGGCCTTTTGGCCGCAGCGTCCGAGGAATTCGGCTGGTCGCTGCCGATGCCCGCCATTGCAGAGGTCTGGCGCGAGGGCTGCATCATACGGTCCGCCATGCTGGACGATATGGCGCAGGCGCTGGGCGCCCATCCGGGCACCAACCTGATGTTCGCGCCAAAGTTTGCAGCACAGATGAAGGCGAACCACGGCGGGTTGCGCCATGTCGTAGCCTTGGCGGCAACGGCCGGAACGCCGACACCGGCCCTGTCGGCGGCGCTGTCTTATTTCGACATGATGCGCACCGGCAGGTCGACCGCGAATATGTTGCAGGCGCAGCGGGACTATTTCGGCCGTCATACGTTCCAGCGGGTGGACAGGGACGGCGCTTTCAATGGGCCCTGGGCGGATGTCGAACATGGATAGTGCGCCGCGCCTGATCGTGGTGATGGGGGTCTCGGGTAGTGGCAAGACCACAATCGCCCGGGGTCTTGCCGAATGCCTTGGCGGTCAGTTCGTCGATGCCGATGACTGCCATCCGAAAAGTAATATCGAAAAGATGAGCCGAGGCGAGGCGCTGCACGACGATGACCGCTGGCCGTGGCTGCATAATTTCGCGCAGGTTCTGGCGTCGAGAGAGGGGCGCGTTATTGGTGCTTGTTCGGCGCTGAAACGGGCCTATCGCGAAAAGATCATCTCGGCTGCGGGAGAGCCAGTGCTGTTCCTGTTCCTGAACGGCAGCCGCGCTCTGGTGGCGGAGCGTCTGGCCGCCCGCAAAGACCATTTCATGCCGGCGATCCTGCTCGACAGCCAGTTTTCCGCGCTAGAAGTGCCGGGCGCGAACGAGCCGGTCGTTCCGATCGATATCAGCGGAACCAGCGAAGAAATTGTGGCAGCGATTGTGCGGGACCTGACGCGAAAGGCCTCGTGATAAGGGATTGCGGCTACGCTAAAATCCGCTGCTATTGGAAATTACCAGATCGGCGGGCAGGGCGGCATTGCGGACACGTTCGGCATTTGGCAGGTCATTGGACTCTGCGCGCGCCTCGGCCTCAGCCTCGGTCATTCCGTGGTCGATCCAGCGCTGAACCAACCGGTTTCGCAATTCCCGAGAGGAAACCTCCAGAGAGATCGACAAGTCCCATATGTCTGCCAGCTGCTTCCATGGCTGCTCGTCGAAAAGCAGGTAGTTGCCCTCGACGATGACAGCGGCGCAATCGGCGGGGACGCTGTCTGCATCGGCAACAGACCTGTCTTGCCGGCGGTCGAACAGGGGGAAGGAAACGGCTACGCCCGCTTTTAGTTTCCGAACCAGTGCGATGAAGCCGACAGCGTCAAAAGTCTCGGGAGCGCCCTTGCGGGCGAAGAGGCCGCGCTCGTGCAGGGTGGCGTTGTCCAGATGAAAGCCATCCATCGGGACGACTTTTGCCGATACGCCTGATGCGTTCAGGTCTGATGCAAGCGCCGCCGCCAAGGTGGACTTGCCGCTCGCAGGCGACCCCGCAACTGCGATCACAGTGCGGGGCCGGTCCTTGACGAGGTCTTTGACACGCGACAGAATCGCCGCGTGCCGGTCTTCGCTTCGGGTCATGCCGAAACTACGTCTGTCGCTTCCGGAACCTTCGCGCCGGTCATGTAGGCAACCGCGTCGGACATGGAGTGTTCCTTGGGGTCGATGACGCAAAGACGCTTGCCCAGTCGGTGGATGTGGATGCGGTCGGAAACCTCGAACACATGCGGCATGTTATGGCTGATCAGAACGATCGGGATGCCACGCGAACGCACGTCCTGGATCAGTTCCAGCACCTTGCGGCTCTCCTTCACGCCCAGTGCGGCGGTCGGTTCGTCGAGGATGATCACCTGGCTGCCGAAAGCCGCCGCGCGGGCGACCGCCACGCCTTGCCTTTGGCCGCCGGACAGGGTTTCCACTGCCTGGTTGATGTTCTGGATCGTCATCAGGCCCAGTTCGGACAGCTTGTCCCGAGCGATCTTTTCCATCTTTGGCCGATCGAGCATGCGCATGTACTTGCCCATGAAACCCGGCTTTCGGATTTCGCGGCCCATAAACATGTTGTCCGCGATGGACAGGGCCGGCGACATAGCGAGCGTCTGGTACACCGTCTCGATGCCCTTTTCACGGGCGTCGATCGGCGACTGGAATTTCACGACCTCGCCTTTCAGCTTGACCTCGCCCTCGTCGGGAACGATTGCGCCCGACACGGCCTTGATCAGGGTCGACTTGCCTGCGCCGTTGTCGCCGATCACTGCCAGGATTTCGCCCGGATAGAGATCGAAGTCGCAGTGGTCCAGAGCCGTTACGCGACCGTACCGTTTAACCAGGTTGCGTCCGGTGAGAATGGGTTCCTGTGTCATACCGCTACCTTTCTGATCCATTGGTCGATTGCGACCGCGAAGATGATAAGCAGACCGATGAGAAGATAGGTCCACTGCGGGTCCGTGCCGATAAGGCGCAGGCCAAGAGAGAAGACGCCCACGATCAGGGCCCCGAAGAGCATTCCGAGGACAGAGCCGCGACCCCCGAAGAGCGAGATGCCGCCGATCACGACCGCCGTAATGCTCTCGATATTGGCGAATTGTCCGGCGGTTGGCGAAACCGAACCGATCCGTCCGATCATGACCCAGCCGGCGAATGCGCAGATCAGGCCGGAAAGAGTGTAGACCGAGATCAGGACCTTCTTGACCTGAACACCGGCCAGTTCTGCCGACTCCGGGTCATCGCCGACAGCATATACGTGGCGGCCCCATGCCGTGTGCTTGAGCACATAGGACAAGAGCAACACCAGCAGCAGCAGGAAGACCACGCCGTAGGTAAAAACCGCGCCGCCGATGCTGAACTTTTCGCCAAACACCTGCAGAAGCGGAGCCTTTTCGGCTATGTCTTGCGAGCGGATGGTCTCGTTAGCAGAATAGAGGAAGTTGGATGCCAGAACGATTTGCCACATGCCAAGCGTCACGATGAATGGCGGCAGTTTCATCTTGGCGACGAGGAAGCCGTTGATATAGCCGCAGGCGGCTCCGACGGCCAGGCCACAGATCACCGAGATTTCGGCGGGTAGGCCGTAGCGGAAGGTGAACTGCCCCATGACCACCGAGGACAGTACCATGATGGCGCCGACGCTCAGGTCGATACCGGCCGTCAGGATCACCAGCGTCTGGGCAGCGCCCACGATGCCGACTATCGCTACCTGCTGCAGGATCAGGGTTAGGGCGAAGGCAGAAAAGAACTTTCCTTGAAGGATGACTCCAAAGGCAATAACGGATGCTACTAGAACGATAAGGGGCACGAGGGCAGGGCTCTGGTGAAGCGCGTGCTGGAGCTTTTCCAGAACCGTTTTCTTGTGGCTGCGGAACTCGGCGACTGTCTGAGGTCCCGAAGCAATCGCTGCCTCGAAATCCTGCGGTTGACTCACTTTATTGGACATTGTTGCTCCTCCGTTGACGGGCCTCAGCCAAGGTCCGCTTGCGCATAGGGCGGCGCGTGGCCGCCCTATGATAGACTATCATATTTTCAGAGAATTAGCGGGGGTAATTATCCCCAGCAGAGTTCGGTGCCTTTGGCGGAGTCGATGCTGTCGACGCCTTCGGCAGGCTTGTCGGTTATAAGTGACACGCCGGTGTCGAAGAAGGCTTTGCCAGGTGTTGGCTCGGGCTTCGTTCCGTCCTTCGCAAAGGTCGCGATTGCCTCAACGCCCTTGGATGCCATCAGCAGCGGGTATTGCTGCGATGTGGCGCCGATGATGCCGTCCTTGACGTTTGCGACGCCGGGGCAGCCGCCGTCGACGGACACAATCAGAACGTCATTTTCACGACCGATCGATTTAAGCGCTTCGTAGGCGCCTGCTGCGGCGGGCTCGTTGATCGTGTAAACCACGTTGATCATCGGATCGGTGGCCAGCAGGTTTTCCATGGCGCGGCGTCCGCCTTCTTCGTTGCCGTCGGTCACGTCATGGCCGACAATGCGCGGATCGGTTTCGTCGCCCCATTTGTTTGGATCGCCCAGATCGATGCCGAAGCCGGCCAGGAAGCCCTGGTCACGCAATACGTCCACGGAAGGCTGGCTGACGTTGAGGTCGAGCATGCCGATCTTGGCGTTAGCGGCTTCGTCGCCTAGTGTGGCAGCTGCCCACTTGCCGATCAGTTCACCGGCCAGATAGTTGTCTGTCGCGAAGGTCGCATCAGCAGCGTCAATCGGGTCAAGCGGCGTATCGAGCGCGATCACCAGCAGTCCGGCATCGCGGGCTTGTTTGACCGGACCTGCGATTGCTTTCGTGTCAGAAGGGGTCAGCAGGATGCCGGATGCGCCATCAGCGATGCAGGTTTCGATCGCCGCAACCTGGCTTTCGTGGTCACCGTCGATCTTGCCGGCGTAGGATTTGAATTCGAGCCCCAGTTCGGCTGCCTTGGCGGACGCGCCTTCCTTCATCTTGACGAAGAACGGGTTGGTGTCGGTTTTGGTGATCAGGCATACGCTTGCTGCGCTTGCGGTGGTGGAAACAGCGGCAAGGCAAAGCGCGCTTGCGGCTACGGTTGTGAGCATTTTTTTCATCTGGTCCTCCCGTGACCTGGTTTGACGGACGAGCGCTTTAAGCCCTCCTCTAGGACTGCCGACTAATACGAATCATTGCGAGCAGTTGTGCTCTACTAACACGAAATCCGGTGATTTTGTCAATTAATAAATAAACTTGATTTATTAATTAAAAGGGGCAGATATTTGCAATGTCCGCGGGAGGGGTTATAGATAGCATCATGGATGATAAAACGATCAGAGATCCGATGGGAGGCGTTAACCAATCCGGCGTGCGCGACCACAACGAACGTCTCGTTTTGTCGTTAATTCAAAGACATGGAGGTTTGCCGAGCGCGGAAATCGCGCGCCGGTCGAACCTGTCGGCGCAAACGGTTTCTATTATTATCAGGGCTTTGGAGAAGGACGGCCTGTTACTCCGCGGCGATCCGATTCGTGGCAAAGTAGGCAAACCTTCGGTCCCGATGATACTAAACCCGGATGGAATTTTGTCATTCGGTTTGAATATTGGCCGGCGCAGCGCCGATCTTGTTCTGATTGATTCGGTGGGCGTTTTGCGGGCCCAATTAACGATGACCTACAGGTTCCCGACGCCGGCAGCGGTCATGAAGTTTTTGGAGGACGGGTTCAAGCAGCTGTTTTCCGGCTTGTCCCGAGCGCAGGCTTCGACGGTTGCGGGTATCGGCGTTGCCTCGCCCTTCGAGTTGTGGAATTGGCTCGAGGCGGTCGGAGCCCCGTCCGAAGAGATGCAAAAATGGCGCGATTTCGATCTGGAACTCGAGGTCGGTAAAAGGACCAAACTGCCCGTGATCACGCAGAACGACGCCACCGCGGCCTGCACGGCGGAACACGTATTTGGTCGCGGCCGTGAATTTACAGACTATGCCTATGTCTTCATAGGCTCCTTTATCGGCGGCGGCGTGGTGTTGAACCACATGGTCTATTCGGGGCGTACGGGAAATGCCGGCGCCTTCGGCCCTCTGCCGGTACCCAACCACGGCGAGCCCGGGACGACCCAGTTGCTGCACAAGGCGTCGATCTTTCTGCTGGAACGCAAACTGGTGGAGGCCGGGATCGATCCGCGGCGTATCTGGGACCCGGATTATGACTGGACGGGGATGGATGCCATGCTCGATGACTGGATCGACACTACGGCCCGTCATCTGGCAATCGCGGCCGTGGCCGCCTGCTCGATCATTGACTTCGAGCGCGTCCTGATCGACGCAAACTGCCCGCCCCATGTGCGGCACCGGATTACGTTCGAAACCCAGAAATATGTCCACAGGCTCGATACGCGGGGGATCGCCGATCCGGTCGTGATCGAGGCGTCCGTCGGGCGCAACGCGCGTTCGATCGGGGCGGCAACCTTGCCGCTGATGTCCCGGTTTTTTCTGAACCAGCAAGGATTTTCCTAGATGCCAAAGATTTTATGTTGCGGAGAAGCGCTGATTGATATGTTGCCCTGTGTTTCTGACACGGGATTGCCGGGATTCGCGCCGCTGGCGGGCGGGGCCGTGTTTAACACCGCTGTCGCGCTCGGTCGTTTGGGCGTCACTACGGAACTGTTCACGGGACTGTCTTCCGACCTTTTCGGCGATATCCTGCGGAAGAGTCTGAAGGAGAGCAATGTCGGCTGGTCGCTCAGCGCCTTTTCCAAGCGCCCGACTTCTCTGGCCTTCGTCAAGCTGGCTGACGGACAGGCGACCTATACTTTCTACAGTGAAAACGCAGCGGACAAGGTCTTGACCGAAGAGGACTTGCCGACCGTTCCGGCCAATATCGGAACACTGTTCTTCGGCGGTATCAGTCTGGTCGGCGAGCCATGCGGCTCAACCTACGAAGCTCTGCTGCAACGCGAAAAAGACAGGAAGGTGATCATGCTCGACCCGAATGTCCGGCCGGATTTCATCGAGGACGAAGACACATACCGCAAGCGGATCGACGCCATGGTTTCTGGGGCGGATATTCTCAAGCTTTCGGATCAGGATCTGGAGTGGCTGGTCGACGAGACCGACCTGTTCACCGCGGCGCGGCAATTGCTGGACAAAGGCCCGAAGGCAGTGTTCGTGACCCGCGGAGGCGAGGGCGCATTGGCGGTTTCCCACGTGGCGGAAACAGAAGTTCCGGCGACTTTGGTCGAAGTCGTGGACACGGTCGGTGCCGGCGATACGTTCAACGCAGGTATCCTGTGGTCGCTGAGCAAGGCCGATTTGCTGCACAAGGACAAGCTGGCTAATCTGACCACAGCGCAACTTGCCGCCGCACTTTCGGCAGGCGCCCGCACGGCCGCTGTCACCGTATCGCGCAAAGGCGCCAACCCGCCGTGGCTGCACGAGCTTTAGGGCGGGTAAAAAGCCCCGTTTCCACGTTGTTCGTTTCCAGTTCCGGCTGGGGTGGAACCAAATGTCTTCTTGCGCTCGCTCTTTAGAAATATAAGAACTGGTGTCTTAGAGGCGTCCGGTTTCGGACCGTGTGAGGGAAGGCCTGTTGCCCATGACCGAGAATGAACCGCATTCGATTTATGGTATTGACCGATGGGGAATGGACCTTGTGTCGGTCCTTCCGAACGGCGAGCTGGGTTTGAAAAACCCGCTGCAGCCTGACGCGCCGATTGCCAGTCTGCCGAAGATCATCCGCGGTCTGAACGAACGCGGCGTTCACGTTCCGATGTTGTTGAGGGTCAGTTCCTTTCTGGACCACGGCATCCGGACACTGAACGAGAGCTTTGCTCAGGCGATCGAGAGGGTGCAGTACAAGGGTGTCTATCGGGGCGTTTTTCCGATCAAGGTCAACCAGCAGGCCCAGGTGATCGACCGGATCGTCGAGTTCGGCCGTCCTTTTTCCTATGGCCTCGAGGCCGGATCGAAACCCGAACTGGTCATCGCACTGGCGCACAGTCTGGCCAAGGATGCGCTCGTCGTTTGCAACGGCGTCAAGGATGCGGAATTCATTCGTCTGGCGATCCTGTCGCGCAAGCTCGGCTTCAACACCGTAATCGTTCTGGAGAGCGCCAAGGAACTGGATACGGTTCTGGAAGTGATGGAAGAGCTTGATGAAGAACCGCTTCTGGGCGTTCGGGTCAAGTTGACCCACCGGATCGGCGGAAACTGGGCGGAAAGTTCCGGCGACCGGTCTACTTTCGGCATGCATACGGACCAGTTGGTCGAGGTCGTGGACCGGCTGAAAGAGGCGGGTTACCTGCATTGCCTGAAACTTCAGCACTCGCATCTCGGATCCCAGATCCCCGACGTGCATGACGTTCGCCGCGCGGTGGACGAGGCCTGCCGCTATTTCGTGGAACTGTCCGCCGAGGGCGTTCCGTTGACGCATCTTGATCTGGGCGGCGGTCTGGGCATCGACTACACCGGTGAGAAATCGGCGACCGAGAACTCGATCAACTACTCCGTTTCCGAATATTGCGACAACGTGGTGGAAACCGTGGCCTATGCCATGGACGAGGCGGGGCTTAAGCATCCGACGCTGGTGACCGAAAGCGGTCGCGCGGTCGTCGCGACGTCCTCCATGCTGATTTTCGATGTGCTGGAGGCGACGCTCTATGATGCCAGCTCCGCGCCGTCGCCGGAACCTGACGATCACCACCTCGTGCGCGATCTGGCGTCGATAAGCGGCTATCTTGGCGTGAAACGGCTTCAGGAATGCCTGAACGACGCGCTGTACTATCGCAATGAACTGCGCGCCCTGTTCCGCCGCGGTTATATCGACCTGCGCCAGATGGCGCGGGCAGAGCGGATTTATCTGCACCTGATGTCCAAGATCAAGACATTGGCGCCAATGGTGGAGAACGCGCCCGAACTGGATGCGCATCTGGAGCAGGTCGCCGACATTTATCACTGCAATTTCTCGCTGTTCCAGTCGTTGCCGGATGTCTGGGCCATAGACCAGTTGCACCCGGTCGTGCCCTTGCAGATGCTGGACAAGGAGCCGGACCGACGCGCCATCCTGTCCGACATCACCTGCGATTCCGACGGTAAGGTCGACCGGTTCATACTGGCCGACGGCGTGTCGCCGTCCTTGCCTGTTCACGAACTGCCGGAGGATAGCTCCTATTACATGGGCGTATTTTTCGTCGGTGCCTATCAGGAAACGCTGGGCGACCTGCACAACCTGTTCGGCGATACGAATGTGGCGACGATCGACCTGCGCAATGACGGCGGTTTCGACCTGCTGCACGAGCAGGAGGGCGACACGATTGCCGAAGTTCTATCCTATGTCGAATACGATCCGCGCGATTGCGTGGACGCCTTCCGCAAGATGGTTGACCGTGCGATCTCCAGCGGCGACCTGAAGTCGAAGGACCGGAAATTGATGATGGCAGCCTATCGTGACAGCATCAATGGCTATACATATTACGAGTGATCAGGAAAAAGGAGTGTGCCGCATGGGCAATCTACTGGTAATCGGAGCTGGCGGAGTTTCCTCTGCCGCTGTCACCAAAATGGCGATGAATCCGGATATTTTCACCAAGATCACGCTGGCTTCGCGCCGCAAGTTCAAATGCGACGAAATTGCCGAGAACGTCAAGAAACGCACCGGTATCGTGATTGACACCGCCGAGGTGGACGCCATGGACCGGATCGCGGTGATCGACCTGATCCGAGAGTCCGGCGCCGAACTGCTGGTCAACCTCGCACTACCCTATCAGGATCTGGCGCTCATGGATGCCTGTCTGGAAGCGGGCGTGCATTATCTGGACACCGCGAACTATGAACCCGAAGACGAGGCCAAGTTCGAATACCACTGGCAGTGGGCCTATCAGGAGAAATTCGAAGAGGCCGGCCTGACCGCCATTCTGGGATCGGGCTTTGATCCGGGTGTGACCTCGGTTTTCGCTACTTGGCTCAAGAAACACAAGCTGGACACGATCCGCCAGATCGACGTGCTGGATTGCAACGGCGGCGACAACGGCCTGCCTTTTGCCACGAACTTCAACCCCGAGATCAACATCCGCGAGGTTACTGCCGAGGCGCGCCACTGGGAAAATGGCGACTGGGTGACCACACCCGCCATGTCGAAAAAGGTCGAGTTCGATTTCGAGGGCGTCGGCAAGAAAAACATGTACCTGATGTATCACGAGGAACTGGAGAGCCTGAAAACCCACTTCCCCGAGATCGAGCGCGCACGGTTCTGGATGACCTTCGGCGACGCTTATATAAATCATGTCACGGTGCTACAGAACATCGGCATGACCTCGATCGAGCCGGTGATGTACAACGGTGCGGAGATTGTTCCGCTGCAATTCCTGAAGGCGGTTCTGCCCGACCCGTCGGGTCTGGCCGCGCTGACCAAGGGCAAGACCAATATCGGCGATATCGTGACCGGCACCAAGGATGGCGTCGAAAAGACCTATTATATCCACAACATCTGCGATCACGAGGCCTGTTACAGGGAAGTCGGCAGTCAGGCTGTGTCCTATACCACGGGCGTGCCGGCGATGATCGGGGCGGCGATGGTGCTGAAGGGCATCTGGCGCGATCCGGGCGTGTGGAACATGGAGCAGCTTGATCCGGATGCCTTCATGGACATGCTGAACACGCAGGGTCTGCCGTGGCATGTGCACGAGCTGAAAGGGCCGGTTGATTTTTAGGTCATGACCCAGATGATGCAAACACAGGCAGGGGATGCGGGGGCGTTCAGGCGGTTCGACATGACGCGTGTGCCCAGCCCGTGTTTCGTCGTCGACGAGGTCGCCGTCGAGCGCAATCTGGCCGTACTGAAGGACGTGGGTGACCGGTCCGGCGCGCATGTCCTTTCGGCTCTTAAGGCATTCTCGATGTTTTCGCTGGCGCCGCTGGTGCGACGCTATCTGGCGGGAACCTGCGGATCTGGCCTGTATGAAGCGCGGTTGGGGCGAGAGGAATACGGCGGCGAGGTTGCGACCTATTGCGCCGGATACAAGGCCTCCGAGATGGACGAGATCATCGCCCTGTCGGATCACGTGATATTCAACTCACCGGCCCAGAAGGCCCGGTTCCTACCGAATGTCCGCGCATCGGCGCGTGCGGTGCAGGTCGGTCTGCGCATCAATCCGCTGCATTCCGAGGGCGACATTCCGAAATACGACCCCTGCGCGCCGTGTTCGCGGCTGGGGATGCCTGTCTCGCAGCTTTCTGACGAGGTTATGGAAGGCGTCGACGGCTTCCACATGCACACGCTTTGCGAACAGGGGTTCGAGCCGCTGGAGCGGACCTGGGCTGCGGTCGAGGACCGCATCGCGCCGTATTTCGGCCAGTTGAAATGGCTGAATTTCGGCGGCGGGCATCATATCACGCGCGCCGACTACGACCGCGACGCGCTGGTGGATTTTATCCGTCATATCCGCGCCAGTACCGGGCTGGAGGTCTATCTGGAGCCGGGAGAGGCAGTGGCACTGGACGCCGGCATTCTGGTGGGCGAGGTGCTCGATCTGCCTCATAACACCATGGACCTTGCCGTCGTCGATATTTCCGCCACCTGCCACATGCCGGACGTGATCGAGGCCCCGTACCGCCCCGCGATGCTGGACGAGGTGACCGAGGGGCGTCTGTACCGCTTTGGCGGGCCGTCCTGTCTGGCGGGTGACGTCATCGGCGACTACGCCATGGCGAAGCCGCTTACAGTCGGCGACCGCTTCGCTTTTCTGGATCAGGCGCATTATTCGATGGTCAAGACCAACACGTTCAACGGTATTCCGCTGCCCGCAATTGCGCTGTGGAACTCCGATACCGATGCGCTTACGATGATCCGTGAATTCACCTACGAAGATTTCCGCAACAGGCTGTCATGACATGAACATTTTTCTGGAAAGCGAACTGACCGGTGCCGAGCGCGGCGAGGACGCGTTGTTCCGTATTATCCCGATGCCGCTGGAGCGCACTGTGTCCTACGGCTCCGGCACCGCGCAGGGGCCCGACGGGATCATCGAGGCAAGCAACGAACTGGAACGGTTGTGTCAGGGTATTGAGCCTTGCGCGCACGGTATCCTGACCCAACCGCCGGTCGATTGCTCCGGTCCGATGCCCGAAGTAATGTTGCGTCTGGCGCACCGGACCGAGGCCGCCGTTCTGGCAGGACGTATTCCGGTGACCCTGGGCGGCGAGCACTCGCTGACCTTCGGCGCGGTCACCGGCGTGATGCGGGCGCTGGGGCAGCCCGTCGGCCTGATCCAGATCGACGCGCACGCCGACCTGCGGATCGCCTATCAGGGCGAAAAGCACTCGCACGCTTCTGTCATGCACCTGCTGTCGGAAAAGGGCGTGCGGCTGGCGCAGTTCGGCGTGCGCGCGCTTTGCCAGCAAGAGGTCGACAGCCGCGAGCGGAACAAGGTGTTCTACCGCGACGCCGAGGAGCTTGTGACGCAGAATATTCTGGCCGTCGATCTGCCGGAGGACTTTCCGGAACTGGTCTATGTTTCGTTCGACGTGGACGGGCTGGACCCGTCTTTGATGCCTGCGACAGGTACGCCGGTGCCGGGCGGGCTCGGTTACTATCAGGCCTTGCATCTCGTGGAGCATGCGCTGAAAGGCCGGAAATGCGTCGGGTTGGATGTCGTGGAGCTGGCACCCGACGGCAACGCGGCGTGGGATTTCACGGCAGCGCAGATCGTCTATCGCCTGATGGCGGCGGCGGTTTCGGACTGATTGCAGTTTGCTGAGCGATTTTCAGGTGCTGGTTGTAATTTAATATTTTAAAATCAAGATTTTAATTAAGATTGCCAATCAAGAACTTTGTGTAACTGGATAACGCTAGCCAAGATTTCATGTGTCGAAAAAATCAGCATGATATAAGAAATAACCGTTAAAATACAAATTACTATACAGCGCTCCTAACTCGATACATCGGGTTAAACCTTTACCTGATGTTCCGCTTGCCCCTTGACCTCCACAACGACCGCGAAAGTCTGCCCGTCCGCCTCTGTGGCAGCGTCGAGGCCGTGGGCGGCGGATGTGGCGAAGAGCGTTGACAGGTCGGACCCGCCAAAGGCCGGACAGCTGATCTGGGTTGCGGGAAACTCGATGGCTTGCATGAAGTGGCCACGGGCGTCGTATTGCGCTACGCGGGACGCGCCCCATTGTGCGTTCCACAGGTTGCCGAAGGCATCGACCACGGCGCCATCGGGATTCAGCTCGTATTCCGCCAGATCGACGAAGACCTCTGCATCCCCCTCCGGCCAGCCGTTTTCAGGCTCCAGCGACTGCCGCATGATGCGTTGCTCTTTCGTGTCGCAGTAATAGGCACAGGTCCGGTCAGGCGAGAAACAGATCGCGTTGGAAATGGTTACCGAATCCACCAGCCGGCGCAGCTCTCCGTGGTAGTAGCGATAGATTTTGCCTGCGCCCTTTTCAGCGTTCTTGCCCATCGTTCCGATCCAGAATCCACCCCAGGGATCAGCGCGGCCGTCGTTGGAGCGTGTTGCCGGATTGTCGGCTTCCAGTTCCACGAGTGTCTTGCGCTCTCCACTGGTCAGGTCAAAGCTGAACAGCGCGGTTTCGCTGGCGATCATCAGTTCGGTTTCGCTGATCCAGCCTGCGGCGGAAACGTGCTCCTCGAATTGCCAGTTGCGGGTTTTGCCGCCCTCTCGCGTCAGCAGTTGCCTCCCCAGAATGTCGAACCAGAATAATTGCCCTCGAACCGGATGCCACAGCGGGCCTTCGCCGAGGCGGCATTGCGTCGTGTCGAATATGGTGACTGTCATTTTCCGAATACCTCATCATAGGCCGCGACAATCCTCTCGGCGCGCGGTGCAATATCGGTGATGGTGAAACCGGGCTGGTAGATGCCGGTGCCCATGCCGAAGCCGTCTGCACCCGCTTTCCGCCATTCGGCGAAATTCTCCGGCCCGACGCCGCCGACGGCATAGGCCCTGGCGGATTTCGGCAGGACGGCCCGCAATGCCTGCAAACCCGCAGGACCGACCAGAAACGCTGGGAACAGCTTCAATCCATCGGCTCCGGCGCGCAGGGCCGCGAAACACTCGGTTGGCGTCATCACGCCGGGAATGGCGCGCATTCCCATGGATTTCGCCGCCGTGATTACCTCGGTGTTGCAGTCGGGCGAAACCACCAGCGTGCCGCCGGCATCGCGCAGCGAAGCGATTTGTTCGACGCTCAGAACCGTTCCCGCACCGATCAAGGCGCGACCGCCGAATTCGCGCGCCATGACCTCGATGCTCCTGAACGGGTCCGGAGAGTTCAGCGGCACCTCGATCTGGGTAATGCCGGCGTCTATCAGGCACCGGGTGACCGGCAGGGCCTCTTCGGGTGTTATCCCGCGCAGGATTGCTATGATTTCCCGGGTCATTTAGCGGTTTCTTTCGATGCCATGAATGCAGATTTCAGACCGGCGAGCGTCATGGCGTCGGCATCCGTTACCTGCGGGTCTACGCCTTGGTTTGCCAGAGCGCTTCGATAAGCTTGCGACAGGCCCCGTGAGCCGATGATCGCGACCTCCTGGCCCAGCCAATAGGGTCGTGCAGCAGCCAGTTCCATTCCGATCAGCAGGCCGGAAACGCGTGCGCGTGCGGCAATCGGGGACGGGTTCGACAACATGTTGTCGGCGCGGACGTTGAACAGTCTGGCGGCGACCGACTCCGGCTTCGAGAGCGTGTCGGAAAGGGCCGCCGTGAAGGCTTCCTCGTCCCAGCCCTCTGTGGCCATGGAATGCCGCAGGACCGATTGCCCGGCCAACAAGGCAAACAGTTCTCCGGTCATGAAGGTCTGGAAACTGACGATTTCTCCGGCACTGATCCGGACCCACTTGGTGTGGGTTCCCGGCAGGCAGAGCACGCCGTCAAACTTCGGGTTGACCGACAAGTAGCCCGCGATCTGGGTTTCCTCGCCGCGCATGATATCGGCGGGTTTTTCCTGTTTCACGCCGCGGATGATCCGGACCGAAATCCTGGCGTCGCGGCAGGGTGCGGTGACGGTTTCGGATTGTACGGGTGGTTCGCAAGGGACAGACTCGTATTCCGCCTCGGTCCATCCCTGCCGCGATCCGACCATTCCGCAGGCAATGACCGGCGTGACGAGGTCCGCGGGCAGGTAATCCGATACCAGCGCCAGCAGGGCGGGTTCGATTTCGTCCTTTGCCAGTTGCCCGATTCCGCGATCGGAACGAAGCGTCGCAATCACCTGGTCGCGGCCGTCCATGACATAGGCGCGCATGTTCGAAGTGCCCCAGTCGACGCCGATCCATCGGGTGTTATTGGTCATAAGCTGGGCCCCGCACGAAAAATGTGTTCCGGTTTCAGATTGCGTACCGCGCGAAAGGCCGAAGGCACTGTCGCGACTGACGAACTCTGTCCTTCATTTTTGCATCCGGCATCAGGCGCGTCAAAGGTAAAGTCGGTTTTGTAAGGGCAAAGGATAATGGCCGCCCTTGCGCGTCGATCCGGATCAGATCGGGCAGCGCACCAGCGGCCGGATTTCTGTCCGGTAGATGTCCATCAAGGCGTCGTGGGTACCTTGTGACAGCGGCTCCAGGCCAGAGGCGCGCGCGTTTGCACGAACCTGAACCGCCGATGAGCACCCTGCGATCACGGTGCTGACGGCAGGATGGTCGAGTATCCAGCGCAGGCTGAAATCGGCCAGGGTCCAGCTGTCCGGAACATGGGGTTCAAGCAGTTTCAGCGCAGCAACGCCCTTGTGCAACTCGATGCCGGAAAAGGTTTCGCCCACCGAAAAAGCCGCGCCTTCCGCGTTGTAGTTGCGATGATCGGTTTCGGGAAACTTGTGGTTTGATGAAAACTTGCCGGTCAGCAACCCGCTGGCCAGCGGCAGGCGCGCGATGATGCCGACATTACGATCCTGAGCCTGTGGAAACAGCTCTGTTACTGCGTCCTGGCGATAAAGGTTGAAGATAATCTGGAGCGTTGCCAAACCGTCCTGATCGAGGCAGATTTTTGCCTCGTCCAGAGTTTCGACGCTGGCCCCCCAGTTCCTGCAGTAACCTTCCGCCTTGAGCCGGTCCATGTAGCCAAAAATCCGGCCGTCGCGCAGAACACCTGTCGGGACGCAGTGCAACTGAACCAGATCAAGCATGTCGACGCCAAGGCGTTTGCGGCTCGCATCCATATCGTCGCGGATCGCCTGATAATCGTATTTGTCGGGGTATAGCCGCGCAGAGCGTCCGACCTTGGTTGCGACGGTGTTTTTTACCTTGGAGCAGAGCTTGTAGCTTTTTATCACCGACTCGCTGCGCCCGTCGCCATAGACGTCGGCGGTATCGAAGAAATCTATGCCCGCGCGGGTAGCTTCCTCCATTGTCGACATGGAGGTCTGGTCTTCTGTCGGTCCGAAATCGCCGCCAAACTGCCAGCATCCCAGTCCGATTTCAGATACTGAAATGTCTGTTTTGCCAAGTATTCTCTGTTTCATCGATTACATCCGGATTTTGTTGTTGGCGCAGGCACCATGCGGGGCGACCCCGTTTGCCACAACAAGCCGGTTTCCACAACATCAATAGACAAAAATTTAAACCTTTGGCCGGCTATTTAGCCGTCCAGCCGCCGTCGATCGAGATGTTGGCCCCGGTAATTCCCTTGGCGGCGTCGGAACAAAGATAGGCCACGGTTTCGGCGATATCGTCCACCTCGATGAACCGTTTCGTCGGCTGCGCGGCCAGAAGAACGTCACGTTTGACCTCTTCCTCGGTTATGCCGCGGGTCTTGGCTGTTGCAGGTATCTGGGCAGCGACCAGAGGCGTCAGGACATAGCCCGGCGAAATGGCGTTTACCGTGATGCCGAGTTCCGCGACCTCTAGCGCGACGGTCTTGGTCAGTCCGACAACACCGTGCTTGGCGGCGACATAGGCCGATTTGAAGGGCGAAGCGGCCTTGGAGTGGGCCGACGCGACATTGACGATCCGGCCCTGGCCGCGCGATTTCATGTCCGGAAGGGCGGCACGGATGGTGTGGAAGGCCGAGTTGAGATTGACCGCGATTATGGCGTCCCATTTGTCGATCGGGAATTCCTCGACAGGCGATACAAACTGGATTCCGGCATTGTTGACCAGAATATCGACAGAACCGAATTCGGTTTCGGCAACACGGACCATGTCCTCGATTTCCTGCGGCTTGGTCATATCAGCGGGAGAATAGAGCGCAGGCTGTCCACTGCGTTTCTGCAATTCATCCAGAAGCGCCTCGATCTCCGCTTGTTCGCCAAAGCCGTTGATCATGACCCTTGCGCCTTTTTCAGCCAGTTTCAGCGCGATCCCGCGACCGATGCCGCTGGTCGAACCGGTGATAATCGCATTGCGGTTTTTCAGCATATTACCCTCCTGTTTTGAGCATATACCTGCGGGCGGGATGCCGTAAAGTCAACGAGGATTGATTGCCGCAGGATTTGAGCCATTATTAGTAAGCAGAGAACCCAACCGGAGTCACGAAATGCGGCTGTTAACCTTCATCATCTGTATCTGTTTTGCGGGGCCTGTATCGGCCCAGGAAACGCTTCCTGTAAAGGGCGGCTCAGTGAAGGTTGAACGGATGCTATCGGGGCTGGACGAGCCCTGGGCGGTCGGTTTCCTGCCGGATGGCGGATATCTGGTGACGGAACGTGACGGCGTCCTGCTCCATGTCGCCGAAGGTAGAAGGACAGAAGTGGAGGGCGTACCCGAGGTTTTCGCCAAGGGGCAGGGTGGCTTGCTGGATGTCGTCGTGGCGCGCGACTTCGCGCAGAGCCGCGAGATATTCCTGAGCTTCGCCGAACCGGACGGCCGCGTTGCGGGAACGGCGCTGGCGGTGGCGAAACTGTCGCCCGACAACTCGCGCCTCACAGGTCTGCGGGTTCTGTTCCGGCAGGAAAACAAGACCAAAGCGGGTCAACATTTCGGCAGCCGGATCGTCGAGGCTTTGGACGGCACGCTGTTTCTGACCGTCGGCGAACGCGGAGAACGGGATCTGGCGCAGGATACCTATCGGGCGAACGGTTCGGTGATACGCATCAATCGGGATGGTACGGTTCCGACCGACAATCCGTTCGTTTCGGGAGGCGGCCTGCCGCAGGTCTATTCCTATGGCCACCGGAATCCGCAAGGCGCGGCACTGGATGAAGACGGCAGTTTATGGACCGTGGAACACGGCGCGCGCGGCGGGGACGAGGTCAACCGGCCGCAGGCCGGCAAGAACTACGGCTGGCCGGTGATTTCCTATGGTCGCCACTACACGGGGCTCAAGATCGGCGAGGGCGCCGCCAAGACGGGGATGGAGCAACCGGAGTTCTACTGGGATCCGTCGATCGCACCTTCGGGCATGGTGATCTATACCGGCGACATGTTCCCGGATTGGCGTGGCGATATTTTTGTCGGATCGCTGAAATTCAATTTTATCTCAAGGCTGGAGCGGTCCGGCGGCAATATTGTCCAGGCCGAGGAACTGTTCAGCGACCGCTTTGACCGGATCCGCGATGTGAGGCAGGCCCCTGACGGGTCGATCTGGTTCCTGTCTGTGGGGGACGGCGCACTTTACAGGATCAGTCGTTAGACTGCGATCCGCGTTCGCGATAGGGCGTCGTGTGATACTGCGTCCGGTAGCATTTTGAGAAATGCGAGGGCGAGGAAAATCCGCAGGCCAGCGCCACGTTGATCACCGACATATCGGTTTGCATCAGCAGATTGCGGGCCTTTTGCAGGCGCAATTCCATGTAATAGCGTTTCGGCGACCGGTCGAGATAGCGCCGGAACAACCGTTCCAGCTGACGTGTCGACATGCCGACATTCTCCGCGAGTTTTCCCGGTGAAATCGGATCCTCGATATTGGCCTCCATCATGTGGATGACCTGGCTCAGCTTCGGATGACGCACGCCGATGCGGGTAGGTACCGACAGGCGTTGCTCGTCCCGGTCGGTGCGCGTTGCGCTATAGAGCATCTGGTCGGCGGTCCAGTTGGCGACATCCTGACCGTGGTCATTAGCCAGAATGCGCAGCATCATATCCAGCGAGGCGGCCCCGCCGGCCGAGGAATACCGGTTGCCGTCGCAGGTGTAGACAGAGGTGGTCAGCTTGATGTCCGGAAAATCCTCCATGAATGAATCACGGTTTTCCCAGTGGATCGTGACGCGCTTGTTGTCCAGCAACCCTGCCTTGGCAACTGTGTAGGAACCGGTGTCGACGCCACCTATGGCGATCCCCTTGCGGGCCTCGCGACGCAACCAGTTCAGGACCGGCTGTGTCGTGGCGGCCTTGATGTTCAGCCCGCCGCACACGATCACGGTGTCGTCGCGGTTGACCTCTTCCAAACCCATGTCCAGTTGGACCACGGCACCGCTGGAACTTTTCGCGGTCTGTCCGCCTTCGCCGGCAAGCCGCCATTTATAAAGCGTTTTTCCGACGCTCCGGTTGGCAATCCGAAGCGGCTCCAGCGCGTTCGCAAAGGCAATCAGCGTAAATTGATTCAGTAGCAGAAAAACAAAACTCTTTGTTTTTGGCTCTTGTGTGCTCTGAATCATTGAATTCCCTGGATCGTGGAAGTTGTGAAGCCGATAATCGGCAAGTCAGTGGCACAATGCTGAATTCAGTCCAGAGGATCAAGCTTTTCGGATTGGATTCGCTAAATTTAATTTGCCGCGAAAAAGCCGAACTACGCTGGTTTTCCTCCGCAAACGCCTATATAAGACCGGTTCTTTACAACGTGGTTAAGGAGTACTGGGAGAATGTCTTCGGTTTGGACAAAGTCCGGATGGCGCAAAAAAGAGCGGATCCAGATGCCCGAATATACTGATCTTGCGGCATTGAAAGAGGTCGAGGAACGCCTGTCGTCCTATCCACCTCTGGTGTTTGCCGGTGAGGCGCGCCAGCTTCGCAAGAAACTGGCCGACGTGTCTGTAGGCAAGGCGTTTCTGCTGCAGGGCGGCGACTGTGCCGAGAGCTTTTCCGAATTCAACGCCAATCAGATCCGCGACACCTACAAGGTGATGCTGCAGATGGCCGTGGTCCTGACCTATGGCGCGAAGGTTCCCGTGGTCAAGATCGGCCGTGTCGCCGGCCAGTTCGCCAAGCCGCGCTCTGCCGCGACCGAAACCGTGGGCGGCGTGGAATTGCCGAGCTACCGCGGCGATATCATCAACGACATCGACTTCACTGCAGAGTCCCGCATTCCGGACCCGCAGCGAATGCTGCGCGCCTACACTCAGGCTGCGGCCTCGCTGAACCTGCTGCGCGCTTTCAGCCAGGGCGGTTTCGCGGATATCCACCACGTGCACGCCTGGAATCAGGGTTTTGCCAAAAGCGCCAAGGCCAGCAAGAAATATCAACAACTTGCAAACCGCATTTCCGACGCGCTGGACTTCATGACGGCGGCGGGTGTGAACTCCGACAATTCGGCGGCCCTGCATACGGTGAACTTCTACACCTCGCACGAAGCTCTGCTGCTGGAATACGAAGAGGCGCTCTGCCGCGTCGACAGCACCTCGGGCCTGCCGCTGGCGGGTTCGGGACACATGATCTGGATAGGCGACCGTACGCGGCAGCCTGACGGCGCGCATGTGGAATTCTGTTCCGGTGTGCAGAACCCGATCGGCCTGAAATGCGGCCCGACGATCTCTTCCGACGACCTGATCCGTCTGATCGACAAGCTGAACCCGGAAAACGAAGCGGGTCGTCTGACACTGATCGCGCGTTTCGGTGCTGGCAAGGTTGGCGATTATCTTCCCAACCTGATCAAGAACGTCGAGTCCGAAGGCCGCAAGGTTGTCTGGACCTGCGATCCGATGCACGGCAACACGATCAAGTCGCCTTCCGGTTATAAAACCCGGCCCTTCGACAGCATCCTGCGCGAAGTGCGCGAGTTCTTCGCTATCCACAAGGCCGAAAACACGATCCCTGGTGGCGTGCATTTCGAAATGACCGGCAAGGACGTGACCGAATGCACCGGCGGCGTTCGCGCCGTCACTGACGAGGATCTGTCGGACCGTTACCACACCGCATGCGATCCGCGCCTGAACGCCTCTCAGTCACTGGAACTGGCGTTTTTGGTCTCGGAAGAGTTGGAGCACCGTGCGGTGGCCAAGCGCGAAGCGATGTGATCTAGAATGCTTATCGGCGGCTCCGTCAGGTTGCCGCCGATAGCAAATGGCCGCATTGGCCCATTCTGACTATCTTCGGGTTTGACCGAAATTGTCGGACACAATCTGTAAATGCGGAATTACCGGAACGGGCCTACGGTCAGCGCCGATCGCTGTGCCGGAAAGACTGCCGGCCGGCGTTTGTTGCTTGGGTGCGAACGCGGCTTGTGCTTCGGCAAAACCGCTTTCTCCCGCCGGAACTTTCTGTCCGGCACAGGCAACTATCCGGGTTGTCATTTTCTCGACAACTTCGAAGCGCAGTGGCGGATCGAACAATTGCGTACGCATCGACAGCCCGCCCAGAACGCGGGTGATCTTGCCGTCGGCGTCCTGCATCGGCAGCAAAAGCATCCGCGCGCTGCCTTCGAACCGGCTTTCGCGGCCAGCTGCCAGACGATATTCGATAATCTCGGGGCTGCGGACGATTGAGTGCAGGGTTTGTTCGAATTTCTGCCGGTCCGGAATGTCGATCAGCGTCGAGGCCGGCATGCCCCGCAGTTCCATTCCCATCACCGCGCAAACCTTGTCTCCGGCCAGACGGAAGCGGATGCCGCCAATCGGATCAAGTTCGAGGATAAACGTGTGCTTCAGAGCGGATTTGATCATTCGGGGATCGATTTCAGAGCGCACAGGTGCAATCCGTCCGGCCCGCAGGGACTCCCAGTACCGCAGCAAGTCCATGATCACGCCGTGGCCGTTCTGCCTGTCCGCAGAGAACAGGTTTTCAACATTTATATCTCGGCCTGCGGAGTCTTGCATTTTGGATACCCACTCAATTCAATAATTATTGCGTCACTTTGTTGAGAAATTAGCGACAATTTGTTAACTATCCCTTCACGAAGCCCGCATTATGGGTTTTGCCTTAAAATGTCCTAAATAGAGAGGCAAATTTTCTCGGATGGTTAACTCGATGACGGCGTTTTCCACTGTTTCCGGCGGGCATGCCGGTACACGGTGGACTTGGGAGATGCGCGGCGTGAACGGCCGTGGTCTGGATATCCGCACACGCCTGCCTGATGGGTGCGAGGTGCTCGACCAGGCACTGCGTGCAGCTTTGGGCGCGGCAGTGACGCGTGGAACGATCAACGTCGGCCTAAAGGTCAAACAGGACCCCGCCGAGAGCGTTCCGGTGCTGAACCAGGCGGCGTTGACCAATGCGATCCAGGGCGCTTTGACTACAGAGGCACAGGCCGGCGCTGCGGGGCTGCATCTGGCACCGATGTCGGCGGCGGACCTGCTGTTGCTGAACGGCGTCATGGACCAGCCTGAACAGGACGAGGCGGCAGCCGCTCCCTGGATAAAGGCCGCGTTGCAGGACATCGGGGTGCTGGTGGGTGATTTCGCGACTGCCCGCGCTGCCGAGGGCAAGGCGCTACTGGATATTCTCGCCAGCCAAATCGAAACCGTGACACGCCTGACGGCAGAGGCACAGGATGCCGCAGAAGCGCGCGGGCCGAAAGTCGCGGAAACCTTGCGGGCGAATGTCGCCAAGCTGATGCAAAACGGCGACGGTCTGGACGAGGCGCGGATCGCGCAGGAACTTGCCCTGCTGGCGGTGAAGTCCGACGTGACCGAAGAACTGGACAGGCTGTCCGCCCATGCCGCTGCTGCAACAGATATGCTGGGGGCCGAGGGACCGATTGGTCGAAAATTCGACTTTCTGATGCAGGAATTCAACCGCGAGGCAAACACCCTGTGTTCAAAGTCGGGATCAACGGAATTAACCCGGATCGGGCTTGACCTGAAAACGGTAATAGACCAGATGCGGGAGCAGGTGCAAAATGTGGAGTAACGAATGAGCCTCGCCGACCGCAGCGGACTGCTGATTATCCTTTCTTCTCCTTCCGGTGCGGGCAAGTCGACCCTGTCGCGGCGGCTGCTGGCTGACGACGATGCAATCAGCTTTTCGATCTCCGCCACCACGCGCGAACCGCGACCGGGAGAGGTCGACGGGCGCGAGTATTTTTTCAAGACCAAAGAAAATTTCAAGGCAATGGTTGGCCGTGGCGAGATGTTGGAACATGCCGAGGTTTTCGGAAATTTCTACGGCACGCCCAAGGCCCCCGTCGAGCAGGCGGTCGCTCAGGGTCAGGATGTGATTTTCGACGTGGATTGGCAGGGAGGTCAGCAGATCCGCCGATCAGCGCTGGGCCACCTGACCGTATCGATTTTCCTGCTGCCTCCGTCGATCGCAGAACTTGCGACACGTCTTGAAAAGCGCGGTCAGGACAGCGCGGAAGTGGTCGCCGGCCGCATGGCGAAATCGCGCGACGAGATCAGCCATTGGGCAGAATACGACTATGTCCTGGTCAACGAGAACCTCGACGTGTGCGAAGAGCAGTTGCGCGATATCCTGTCGGCAGAGCGCCTGCGCAAGGACCGCCAGACCGGTCTGGTCGATTTCGTCAAAGGCCTGAACAAGGAATTCGAGGATATGTCATGACGCTTTATGCCTACGACGGCGTTGCGCCTACTTTGCCCGAAGACAATGATTATTGGGTCGCGCCGAATGCGCAGGTCATGGGCAAGGTGATCATCAATTCCGGTGTGTCGATCTGGTTCGGCGTGGTCGCGCGCGGCGACAACGAACCGATCACGATCGGCGAAGGCACAAATATTCAGGAAAGCACGATTATGCATACCGACATGGGCTTTCCTCTGACTATCGGCAGGAACTGCACGATCGGTCATGCCGCCATCGTGCACGGCTGTACCATCGGCGAAAATACCCTGATCGGCATGGGCGCGACGGTGATGAACGGCACAAAGGTCGGCAAGAACTGTCTGGTGGGGGCCGGCGCGCTGATGCCGCCCGGCAAGGAATACCCCGACGGGTCGCTGATTGTAGGTTCGCCGGCAGTCGTTAAGCGGGCGCTATCGGAGGACGAGATCGCGGGTCTGGAACAGGCGGCTGTCAGTTACCAGAAAAGGATGCGTCAGTTTCGCGAGGGACTGGCAGAGATTGCGCCGAAAACCGGTAGCTGAGCGAAAACTCCGTATCGGCCTTGCGACTCTGCGGGGCCAGTTTCTCGTCCGCCAAGATACGGCGTGCCAATTCGAACTGGATTTCCGACGGTTTCAGATCGGGTCTCAGGTTCTTGCCCAGAAGGTGCTCCAGGTTGGACTCGTTCAGGCGCAGGCGGTCGTCAGTTGCCGTGAACTCCCACTTTCCGTTTTCGCAGGTTGCGGTAACCACACCTCCGATGGGCAGGAAGGTTTCAAGGCACTGGATCACGAGCAGTGCAAGCTTGGCTTGCGTCCGCGGAACCTCGCCGCGCGCAGACCAGATTACACGCATACGCGTACCAGCGTAAAAGCCGTCCAGCGTGGCGCGGACGGCACTCTCCGGCAGGAACGAACTGTCGCTTCGCGCGCCAAAGGCATAGCGGAAGAAATTTATCCGTGCGGTTGCATTGGCGACACTGTCGTGCAGCAGTTCGTATTCCGGTCCTGCCGTCGCACCGGACAGTTCCAGCAGTTCCAGCCCGTTGCTTATCGCGCCAAGTGGACTAACAAGATCATGACAGATGCGAGAGCTGATAAGGGATGCAATGTCGGGCTCTTTGGAATACATTTGCTTAACCCTCAAGAGGAAGAACGATGAACGAATTTTTGGCCCCGGGACAATTCGTCCGGCACCCCGACAAACCGGAATGGGGGCTGGGCCAGGTCCAGTCGGTGATCGACAGCAAGATCACGGTTAACTTCGAGGAAGCGGGAAAGGTCGTCATCAATGGCCATCAGATCGAATTGCTTCTCGTTGAGCATTAGCTGAATTTGGTTAATCATGGTTTAAGGATGTTAAAATTACAACCATAGATTGATACTTGACGCAAAATCGCAAGGCCTGACCAGATTGCTATCGTTCCCGCGAGGTCCTATCCTCTGCGTGGATAAGAACACTAGGGACTCGCATGCAGACCGGGCAAGACAGGCTATTTCTGAAACTGGCAGAGGGCGAAAGCGAATTGCGCGCGGCGCAAAGGCTGCGATATCGCGTATTTGTCGAGGAAATGGGCGCCGAGGTCGATGAAGAGGGGCACAGGCTGCGTCTGGAGCGCGATCGGTTCGATCCCTTCTTCGACCACCTTCTGCTGATCGACCGGACCATCACCGATCCGATGGAAAATGTAATCGGCGTTTATCGCCTGCTGCGCAGTGAGGTTGCAATCGGCGGTTGCGGATTTTACAGCGCATCGGAATACGATCTGGAAAAAATCGAGCACTGCGGACGGAAGTCGGTGGAACTCGGCCGCTCCTGCGTGGCGCGTTCCTATCGCGGCGGCGCGGCGATGCCGCTGTTGTGGCAGGGGCTGGCGGACTATGTCCTAGGCCGCGGAATTGACATCCTGTTCGGCGTGGCGTCGTTCCACGGCCGCGATCCGCAGGCCTTTTCGCAGGCGCTGTCCTATCTGCACCATAACCACTTGGCTCCCGAAGACCTGCGGGTCAAGGCAAGGCCCGACCATGCCCGGTCGATGAACCTGATACCTGCCGTGGATATCGACCGGCCGAGCGCCATGAAACAGATGCCCTCGCTGATCAAGGCTTACCTGCGTCTCGGCGGTTTTGTCGGCGAGGGCGCGTATATAGATCACACGTTCAATACGGTGGACGTGTGCGTCCTGATGGATACGACGCGCATGTCCGAGAAACACCGGTCCTACTATCAGAGGGGCAAGGATTGATGCGCGCGTGGGCGGGAGAAACGGAACAGGTTCTGGTTCCGCCGCAAGGCCTGCAATGGCTGCGGGTCGCCTTTCGCGCTTTCCTGATCCTGCTAGCGGTGTTTGCGCTGATCGGGCCGATGTTCCTGCTACGAAAGTTGGGGTTCAAGCGCCAGTCGCAGCAACTCGTCCGCCTTGCCTGCCGCAGCAGTCTGCGGGTGGCCGGCCTGACCGTGACCGTCGAGGGCGAGCCGATGCACAGGTCCGGCGCGGTGGTGGCAAACCATGCGTCCTGGATGGATATTTTCGTTTTGAATGCCGTGCATCGCGTATTCTTCGTGGCGAAGTCAGAGGTGCGGTCGTGGCCGGTGATCGGACTGGTCGCGCGCGCTGTGGGAACAGTCTTTATCCGGCGAAATGCGCTGGATGCCTCCAATCAGGTCGATACAATTCTCGACCGGATCGGTCAGGGCGACCGCCTGCTGTTTTTTCCCGAGGGCACCAGCACGGACGGCCGCCGCGTCCTTCCGTTCAAATCGACGCTGTTCGCGGCCTTTTTCGACAAGAATCTGAAAGAGGCGATGTGGCTGCAGCCGGTGACGCTAAACTATCGCGCGCCCGAGGGCCGCGATCCGGGTTTTTACGCATGGTGGGGCGAAACAGGCTTCGCGGAGCATCTGGTGGCAATTCTGGCCCATGTCGGAGCAGGAGAAGTTCACGCGGTATTCCATCCGCCGCTCAAGGTTTCGGATTTCGAGGATCGCAAGGTTCTGGCGAAGCGGACCGAGGAACTGGTCCGCAGCGGGTTGTCGGTCTAGGACAGGCGCGCGATATAATCCCGCAGCATGGCCGCAGGGTCGTTGGCCTTCCAGATTTCCGGTCCCAATGCCAGAAAGTCAACGACCGGCGCCAGACGTGTGGCATCGTCGAGGCTGATGTTGCCCTCTGCCACGACGGGCAGTTCGATGACGTCGCTCCACCATTCAAAGGTTTCGAGATCAACCGTGCTGCCATCGCCAAGAGTGCTGGCGCCGACCGGCCCGAAGGACACATAATCGGCCCCGACTTCGCCGGCGGTCATACCGGCATGGCGCGAGTTGCCACAATAGACCCCGACAATCGCGTCCGGCCCAAGCGCCTTGCGTGCTTCGCGGATCGACCGGTGACTGTCCTGCAGATGCACACCGTCCAGTCCTAGCGGTTCGACCAGCAGGAAATGCGTTTCGATCACCAGAGCGACGTCGTGCTTGTGGCAGACCTCCCGCAAGGTATCCGCCGCGCGGCTGATCACGTCCTGATCCTTGGTCGACAAGGCAAGGCGCACGCAGGCTATATCGCATTTGTCCAGTAAGTCCGACAACGTGTCGGCAAACTTCGACAATTCGATCTCGGGCGGGGTGATCAGGTAGATCTGTGGCTGCTCGCGGTCTGACATGATGGTCCGGTCTGTGAATGGGAGCGCGAGGCCGTCCGGCCCCGACACTTCTGTTGCGGTGTTAGCCTTTGAGAATCGAAGTTCCGGCGTATTGTGCGGTGCTGCCCAGCATTTCCTCGATCCGGATAAGCTGGTTGTACTTCGCCAGCCGGTCGGACCGTGCCAGCGAACCGGTCTTGATCTGGCCGCAGTTGGTTGCGACCGCCAGATCGGCGATGGTCGCGTCCTCGGTCTCGCCGGAGCGGTGCGACATCACGGATGTGAAACCTGCGCGGTGGGCCATTTCAACGGCTTCCAGCGTTTCCGTCAGCGTGCCTATCTGGTTGACCTTGACGAGGATCGAGTTAGCGCAACCCTTGATGATGCCGTCGGACAGGCGCTTGGAGTTGGTCACGAACAGGTCGTCGCCAACCAGTTGCACCTTGCCGCCTAGTTTGTCGGTCAGGATTTTCCAGCCTTTCCAGTCATCCTCGGACATGCCGTCCTCGATCGAAATGATGGGATAGCGGTTGGCCAGGTCGACCAGGTATTCGGCGTTTTCGGCGGAGGACAGTACCTTGCCCTCGCCTTTCATGTTGTATTTCTTGCCGTCGAAATATTCGGTCGCGGCGCAGTCCAGCGCCAGATAGACTTCTTCGCCGGGTCGGTAGCCCGCTTTTTCGATCGACTTCATTATAAAATCGAGCGCGGCGGTAGCAGAACTCAGGTTAGGGGCAAAGCCGCCCTCGTCGCCGATGCCGGTGTTGTGGCCGGCGGCGGAGAGTTCTTTTTTCAGCGTATGGAAAATCTCGGAACCGATACGCACCGCGTCACGCATGCTGTCTGCGGCGACCGGCATGATCATGAATTCCTGAATATCGATCGGGTTGTCTGCATGTTCGCCGCCGTTGATGATGTTCATCATCGGGACCGGCAGAACACGCGCCGACGTGCCGCCGACATAGCGGTAAAGCGGCTGGTCGGAATAGGCGGCCGCGGCCTTGGCAACGGCCAGAGATACGCCGAGAATGGCGTTGGCACCCAGACGCGATTTGTTTTCCGTACCGTCGAGCGCGCGCATTTCGGTGTCGATCTCGACCTGCTCCAGAGCCTCGGCGCCTACCAAATGTTCGGCGATCTCGCCATTCACGGCGGCGACGGCCTTGGTCACGCCCTTGCCCATGTAACGCTTCTTGTCGCCGTCGCGCAGTTCCACTGCCTCATGCGCACCGGTAGAGGCGCCCGAGGGAACGGCTGCGCGGCCCATGGTGCCGTCTTCCAGAAACACGTCGACCTCAACGGTCGGATTTCCGCGGCTGTCCAGAATTTCGCGGCCCACGATGTCGATAATAGTACTCATGTCTAATCCTTTTTCGTTGTCTTTTTCGGAACGCCGTAAAGTTCTAGCCGGTGTCCGCGCAATTCATATCCAAGTTTCGCCGCGATCCTGTCCTGCAAGACCTCGATTTCCGGATCGACGAATTCGATGACTTTGCCGGAATTCATGTCGATCAGGTGGTCGTGGTGGTCACGTTCGGCATCCTCGTACCGAGCCCGCCCATCACCGAATTCCAGACGGTCGAGAATTCCCGACTCTTCAAACAGTTTCACGGTCCGATAGACCGTGGCAATCGATATTCCGCTGTCGACCGCAGAGGCCCGTGCGTAAAGCAGTTCCACATCGGGATGATCGTCGGACTCTTCCAGAACGCGGGCTATGACTCGCCGCTGTTCTGTCATGCGCAGACCGTTCGCCTCGCACCGCTCGATGATGGTATCTCTGGCCATCAAAAAATCCCTTTTTCGCAGGTTTCATAAACGACGGGCCGGTCAAGGCAAGTCTAATCTGCCGACAGTGCTAAAGCAAATCCGGTGTTCGTCCAAATCGGCGCGCCAGCGGCGCGATTGTCAGGCCCTGAACGACGATCGAGAACACCACGACAATATAGGTTACGGTCAGGATGACAGGTTTCCATTCACTGTCCGGCAAGGATAGGGCGAGTGCCACCGATATGCCGCCCTTGATGCCGCCCCAGGTCATGATCGGGATCACGTCGCGGGTGAAGGTTCGAAAGGGACTGAGCATCATGACCGGAATGACGACGGCAGAGAGGCGAGCAATCAGGCTCAGCCCGATGCACAGGATGCCGCCCCAGAGCGCGCCAATGTCGAAGGCGACGGCAAAGACCTCTACCCCGATCAGCAGAAACAAAACGGCGTTCAGAATCTCGTCGATCAGGACCCAGAAACTGTCGAGGTAATTCCGAGTCTGCTCGGACATGCCGTATTTTACGCCGACATCGCCGATGAACAGCCCTGCCACGACGGCCATGATCGGGCCGGACAGGTGCAGATAAACTGCCAGCTGATAGCCACCAAAGGCCAGCCCCAGCGATAACAGGACCTCCAGCGGATAGTCATCGATACGGCGCATGACCTGGAACACAAGCCATCCGAGTGCCGCGCCCAGCATGGCGCCGCCGCCCGCCTCTTGCAGAAACAGCCATGAAGCGCCCGACAGGCCCTCGCCGTGCTGTTCACCGCTGGGGAAGGCAATGCCGACGAGAACTAGGAACACGACATAACCGACCCCGTCGTTGAACAGGCTTTCTCCGGCGATTTTCGTTTCAAGTGATTTGCGCAGGTTGGCTTCGCGCAACACGCTCAGTACAGCCACCGGATCGGTGGGCGAGATCAGTGCCCCGAAGACGAGTGCAACCATCAGCGGCGCGCCAAAAATCCAGTGAAAGCCGAAACCCGCGACCGCCGTGGAGACGCCTACACCTATGGTGGCCATCAGAACGACGACCCAGGCCTGTCGCCGCAAATCACCGAGCTTCACATGCAGGGCTCCGGCGAACAGCAAGAGTCCGAGCATGCCCTCGAGCAGTGATGTGGAGAACTCAAGATCGACCACGATGGCGCTGATCCGGTCGCGCATGCCAAGCGAGGGCAGGAGGGCATCTACAATCATCACGCCGAAGGATGCCATCAGCGCCACGATCAGGATGCCGATCGCGGACGGGAGTTTCAGGAACAGATAGTTGATGGAGCCGAAAGCGCCCGCCAGAACAATCAGAAAGGACGCTACTTGCAGGAGGGTCATGAAAAAGCCTTGGCGCTGAAGTCAGCCAGCGGTTTAGCACCAAAGGGCGGGACGGGCAAACGCCAAACCCTGAAAGGTCAGGTGTGGCGTTTGCCCGAGAGAGCTTGACTATTCGTCAAAGCCGACGCGTTCTACCAGTCGCAGAGCCTCTGCCCGGTTGGTCGCCAATGCCAGCAAAGGCGTATTGTCCGGCGTGAATTCACCCCAGCTTGCCACCAGATCGCTGGCCGGGACTTCGGGGTTCACGGGGTATTCGTTGTTGACCTCGGCATAGATCGCCTGACCCTTTTCGGAGGCTAGGAATTCCATCAGCTTGAGAGCGTCGTCACGGTGCGGAGCGGCGGCGGTCATTGCAATACCGGCGACATTCAGGTGTGTGCCACCGTTTTCGAACTTCGGGAAGACCAGACGAACGCTGTCGGCCCAGGGTTTCTGTTCGGGGTCGGCCTGCATCAGACCCATATAGTACATGTTGCCGATGGAAATATCGCATTCGCCGGCAAAGATCGCCTTGACCTGCGCGCGGTCGTTGCCCTGCGGTTTGCGGGCCAGATTGGATTTGACGCCTTCCAGCCATTTTTCCGCGTATTCAACATCATAACGGGCAATCACAGCCGAGATCAGGGCCAGGTTATAGTCATGCGTTCCGGAACGGGTGCAGATACGGCCTTTCCACTTGTCCGAGGCCAGATCCTCGTAGGTCGTCACTTCGCCGTCGGCGACCCGGTCGCGTGAAGCGTAGATGATCCGCGCCCTTGAGGACAGGCCGAACCAGTGGCCTTCAGGGTCGCGGAACGCTTCAGGGATGCTCGCGTTGATCGCGTCGGAATTCACGGATTGCGTCACGCCGGCTTTGATCAGCGAGTCAAGTTGCGCCACATCGACGGTCAGGACAACATCGGCGGGCGATCGCTTGCCTTCGGCTTCGAGCTTTTCGACGACGCCCTTGTTCAGAAAGGCAACGTTGACCGCAATGCCGGTTTCCTTGGTAAAGGCATCGAACAGGGGCTCGACCAGTTCGGGTTGGCGATAGGAGTAAACATTGACCTCTTGTGCAACTGCTGCCTGTACGGACAGGGCGGTTGCGGCCGTGATCAGGGCTGCGCGAATTGGGAGTGACATAGCGAATCCTTTTTAATTTGCTTGGTCCGCTTTTAAACCTGACTAAAATAGTCGGTCAATACCTGATTAAAAAACTCAGGAACTTTTTTCGTCAGTTTTAACCTTGTTCCAGAGCGCATCCATCTCGATCAGATCGGACTGCGCCGGGACCTTGCCGCGTTCTGCAAGCCTCTGTTCCACCGCGTTGAAACGGCGGGTGAATTTGGCGTTCGCCAGACGCAGGGCCTCCTCCGGATCAATCTTGAGGTGCCGCGCCAGATTGGCCATGACGAACATCAGGTCGCCGAACTCCTCGACCTGCCTGTCATGGGAAAGGGTGTCCCGCGCCTCGACCAGCTCGGCGGCCTCTTCGGCGATCTTGTCCACCACCTCATCGGTGGAGGGCCAGTCGAACCCGACCCGCGCCGCGCGCTTTTGAAGTTTTACCGCCCGCATAAGCGCCGGCAGGTTCATAGCTATCCCGTCCAGCGTTTTGGCCGCGTGTTCGCCTTTTGCCGCACGTTCCGCGGCCTTGATCTTTTCCCAGTCGCGGGTTTGCTGCGCCGCGGATTTGTCGCGGCTTTCGTCACCGAACACATGCGGGTGGCGGTGGATCATCTTGTCGGCAATCGCCTTGGTCACGCTTTCGAAGGTAAAATATCCGTCCTCGCTACCCATCTGGGTGAAGTAAATGACCTGCAAAAGCAAATCGCCCAATTCGCCCTCAAGGTCTTCCATGTCGCCTTGTTCAATGGCATCGGCCACTTCGTAGGCTTCCTCGATCGTGTAGGGGGCAATTGTGCTGTAGGTCTGCTCGATATCCCAAGGACAACCGCGGTCCGGATCGCGCAGGCGGGCCATGATCTCCAACAGGCGGGGCAGGCCGCCGTCTGGATCGAGGCAGAGCTTTTGCGAAGCGTTGTAGTCTTTTGTCATGCTATTTCCTGTGTCATCCACCACTCTAAGGCTTTGGTATCGCAACAGTCCAGAGTAGCCTAGGTCGTTACCATCAGGCGTTGCAGGCCGTGGAAATGGTAGCGGTTGGCGTAAATTGGCGGCTCGGTCCGGCGCAGGTCAGGAAGCCGCTTGAATAGGGTTTCGAGGGCGCGCTTGATTTCCAGTTTTGCCAAGCCTGAACCGACGCAGAAATGAGTGCCGGCGCCAAAGGTCAGCTGTTTTCGGGCGTCGCGGTCGGGGGCGAAGACGTCGGGATCGGAAAATGCTTCCGGATCGCGGTTTGCTGCGGCCAGCAGCAGAGCGATCCTGTCACCCCGCCGGAACATGTGGCCGGCAAGTTCGATGTCCTCGTAGGCATAGCGGTCGAACATATGCAGCGGCGGGTCGAAGCGCAGGGTTTCCTCGACCGTGGCGTCGATCACTTCGGGCCTAACCAGACTTGCAGGTTTCGTCCCGCATTCCATAAGTGTCTTGACGCCGTTGCCGATGGCATGGACGGTCGCCTCGTGGCCCGCGTTCAATAACAGGATGCAGGTGCTGACAAGTTCGGGACGCGAGAGTTTCTGACCATTCTCTTCCGCGGCGATCAGCGCGGTGATCAGGTCGTCATCCGGTTCCCGCCGGCGCTTGTCGATAAATGTGCCGATATAGGCGGCGAACTCGCGCGAGGCGTCGGCGGCGGCATCCTCGATCGCGCGGTCGCGGTTGGCCTGGTACATTCCCACCATTCGGTGCGACCAGTCGAGCAACTGGTCCGACATGTCCGCCGGCACGCCAAGCATCCGCGCGATGGTCAGAACCGGAATTTTCTCGGCATAGGCGGTCAGCAGGTCGATGCGGTCGCCGCTGAATCCGTCGATCAGGGAATTCGACAGTTCCGCGATGAACGGATCCAGACGCTGGATCGCCTTGGTGGAAAAGGCACGTGTCACCAGGCCGCGTAAGCGGGTGTGGCGGGGTGGTTCCAGTTCCAGCATCGAATTTTGTTCGACGTCCATGAATGCCTGTATATGGGGCGGGGTGGGAACCGTGTTTTCGGGCGGCACCTCGCGGCCCCAGCGCAGGTCACGCAAAATCGAATTCACGAGGCCGTGGCTGACCGTGCAAGGTTTGCCGTATTCTTCCCAGTATACAACCGGACCCATGGCGCGGGCGCGCCTGTAGAATGTGTAGGGGTTCTGGACAAAGCCGTGTTCGACCGGCGACTGGCTGATCGACGGCAGTGTCATTTTGCGCGGTCGAGTGCCTGTTCCAGATCGGCAATCAGGTCGGCGACGTCTTCGATCCCGATGGACAGGCGTAACAGGCGCGGATCGACGGGGAAGCCCTCGCCCGACACGGTCTTGCGGTGCTCGATCAGACTTTCCACCCCGCCGAGCGACGTGGCGGGAAAGAAAACTTCGCAGAAGCGGGCGACGTCGATGGCCGTCTGTTCAGAGCCTTTGACGAGGATCGACAGCATGCCGCCATACTGCCCACCTGTCTGGCGTTTCGCGACCTCGTGTCCCGGGTGGCTCGGCAGGCCGGGATAAAGTACCGAAACGATGCCCGGATGCCCCTCCAAGTGGTGCGCCAGCGTTACCGCACTCTTCGTTGACCGATCGTATCGCAGGAACAGGGTTCGCATCCCGCGCAACAGAAGCCATGCATCGAAAGCTTGCAGAACGGTTCCCTGAAGTTTGCGGATCTCGAAAAAATCTTCCCACATCGCGTTGGTGGCATTTGTGGACAAAACGCCTGCCGTGATATCGGAATGGCCGTTGAGGTACTTAGTGGCTGAATGGAAAGAGATATCGGCCCCCAGCGCGAGCGCCTTTGTCGCGCAGGGTGGCGTCGCGGTGCAATCGGTCAGCAACAAGGCGCCGGCATCATGTGCGATCTTTGCCGCCGCGGCGATATCTGTCACGGCCCAGTCCGGATTGTTCGGGGTTTCGGCCCAGACCAGCGCGGTGTCGCCCCGCAGCACGGCTGCGGCCATCTGGTCGAGGTTGCCGGCGTCATAGGTGGACAGGCGCAGGCGGCCCTTGGCCTCGTAACGGCGGAACTGCATCAGGACGCCGTGATACATGACCCTGGGGATCACCACATGGGCGCCGGCGGCCAATTGCTCGATCACGGCCGAGGCGGCGGACATGCCGGAGGAAAACAGCAGGCTGTCGGCGGCATCTTCCAGATCGGCGATCACGGCCTCTGCCTGCTCGGTGGTGGGTCCGCCGTCGCGTTTATAGTAGTAGGGTTTCCGGTTCTTGTAATCCGCGTCGCGCGCATAGGTCGCGGTCAACTGGATCGGCGGGATAATCGCGCCGGTGTCTTCATCGATATAGCGTAACGCCTGCGCAATCCGCGTGGCGGGCGAAGGCCTGCGGTTGGAGCCCGGTTTTGCCACTTATTTGCCCCGGTAAGGTTCGACGTATTGCAGCGCCATATCCCAAGGGAAGAATATCCAGGTGTCCTGCGAAACCTCTGTGATGAAGGTATCGACCATCTCGCGGCCCGCCGGTTTTGCGTAGACTGTTGCAAAATGCGCCTTAGGGAACATCTGGCGCACCACTTTCAGGGTCTTGCCGGTATCGACCAGATCGTCGACGATCAGGATGCCGGTACCGTCACCGGTCAGCACCTTGTCCGGTGACTTGATCACCACGGCCTCGGACTGGTCCTGATGGTCGTAGGATTTGATGCTGATCGTGTCGACAGTACGTATATCCAGTTCGCGAGCGACGATCATCGCAGGCGCCATGCCGCCGCGCGTGATGGCGACGACGGCTTTCCAGCTTCCGTCCCCTTCGGGACCTTTGCCGTCCAGTCGCCAGGCCAGAGCACGGCTGTCGCGGTGAATTTGGTCCCAGCTGACGTGGAACCCCTTTTCATGCGGGAGCTGATCAGAAACCATTATTTGCGTCCTGTTACTACGTCGATATCCGGTGCGTCCTCTGCCTTCATGCCGACGACGTGGTAGCCTGCGTCAACGTGCAGGTTTTCGCCGGTAACGCCCGAGGACAGATCGGACAGCAGGTACATAGCCGATTTTCCGACGTCGTCCGTGGTGACGTTACGCCGCAACGGCGAGTTCAACTCGTTCCATTTCATGATGTAGCGGAAATCTCCGATACCCGATGCTGCTAGCGTTTTGATTGGACCGGCGGAAAGCGCGTTGACGCGGATGTTCTTGGGGCCAAGGTCCATCGCCATATATTTGACGGAGGCTTCCAGACCTGCCTTCGCTACGCCCATCACATTGTAGTGCGGCATCACCATTTCGGCGCCGTAGTAAGTCAGCGTCAGCATGGAGCCGCCATTGGGCATCAGTTTTTCGGCGCGCTGGGCAACTGCTGTAAAAGAATAGACCGAAATGTCCATGGTCATGCGGAAATTCTCGGCACTGGTGTCGACGTATCGGCCACGCAATTCGTTCTTGTCCGAAAAGCCGATGGCGTGAACGATAAAGTCGAGCGTACCCCATTCGGCCTCTAGCTTGGCGAAAAGTGCGTCCATCGAAGCGGCGTCGGTGACATCGCACTCCAGCACCAGGTTGCAGCCGATACTTTCTGCCAGCGGCGCAACGCGTTTTCCCAAGGCTTCGCCCTGATACGAAAAGGCCATCTCGGCACCGTGTTCGTGACAGGCACGCGCAATGCCCCATGCGATCGACTTGTCGTTCGCTACGCCCATGATCAGGCCGCGCTTGCCCTGCATAATGCCGTTCGTCATTTCAATGCCCTCAATGTTGGATCTCTGCATCGGGTTTAGATTAAGCCAAGGTTTGCTTCAAGCCTGACTATTCATCAATAAAAGCCGGTACCAGCCTGCGACAGACTAACATTTGAAGCGACGGGACAGAGATACTAGTTATAATGTGCAGCGAAAAGGAGCCACCATGACTGATCGAGACGGTATATTCTCTGGGGACAACCCATTCAAAATCGCGCGGCGCTGGCTGTCCGAGGCGGAAAAAACCGAGCTGAACGATCCAAATGCGATGTCGTTGGCGACCGTTGACGCCGATGGCATGCCGAACGTGCGGGTCGTCCTGATCAAGGACATCGAGGATGACGCCTTTGTCTTCTATACGAATTTTGGCAGCGCAAAGTCGCGGGAACTGTTGCAGAGCGGCAAGGCGGCCTTTGTCATCCACTGGAAATCGCTGCGCCGCCAGATACGTGTGCGGGGCGTAGTAAAAAAAGAGAACGCCACCAAGGCCGACGCCTATTATTCAAGTCGCCCGCTGCTAAGCCGAATCGGTGCCTGGGCCAGCAAGCAGTCACAACCCCTGGCGGAGCGATCGGTCCTAATCGAGCGGGTAACCCGCTTTTCGGAGACATTGGGCGACGATCCGGCCAGACCGGAGTTTTGGGGCGGTTTCAGGATCGAGCCGCTTGAGATTGAATTCTGGAGCGACAGCCCCAATCGTTTGCACGACCGTTTCGTGTGGCAAAGAAAAACACCTGAAGGTGACTGGAATATCAAGCGCCTATACCCGTAATTGTGAAGTTCAATTAAATACCGGCAAATAAATTGGATGTAATAACAAAAACGTAACTTAGTAGTTTGAATTGGCGTGAGAATTGTTCTATTGCTAATAAAAAGGGACGAGGAGTAAATGCACGCGTTCATGCGTAAAGCAGATGGCAATGTGGATTTACATGTTAACAAGCGACCTCGCACAAAATAGCGACCGGGCACATGCATGGATCAAAAGTCGGGTAAGATTAAATGGTTTGATGCCACCAAGGGCTTCGGCTTTGTAGTATCAGACCATGGCGGGCCGGATATATTGCTACACGCGAATGTGTTGAAGGATTTCGGCCACAGTTCGGTACTGGAAGGTACCAAGGTAGATGTTCTGGTCTCAGAGACGGAACGCGGATCGCAGGTCGCGCAAATCTTGAGCCTGCAATCGCCCGCTGTCGATCCGACCGAGGCGTTGCGGCGGGCAGATATCATCGATCTCGATTTGTCTGAAGTCGATCTTTCCGTACCATTGGAACCGGCTCGGGTGAAATGGTTTGATCGCGGTAAGGGTTTCGGGTTTGTAAATGTATTCGGGAGTCCGGCAGATGTTTTCGTCCATATCGAGATCTTGCGTGCCTATGGCATGGCGGAACTGGAACAGGGCGAGGCCGTTGGGGTCAAGACGGCCCACGGGCCGCGCGGCAGAATGGCCATTGAAATCAGGCCTTGGGAATATTCCACGAAAATTCTTTGAGAAGCGTGCGCTGCGATGGGTTGTAGTGCCTTTTTCGATGTGCGCGTTCGGTGCGGCGGCGGCCCATGCCGACTGCAATCCTGCGCATGTGCATCTGCGCTGGGGTGGCGGTCAGGCGGAATTCCGCGTTGAAATCGCCGACGATGCCGAGGAGCGCAATCGGGGTTTGATGTACCGCGAGAAAATGGCGCGCTATGCGGGGATGCTGTTTGTCTATCCGGCTCCTGACAGCGTTTCATTCTGGATGGAGAACACGTTGATTCCCCTCGACATGCTGTTTCTCGATACTTCCGGCACTGTCGTTAAAATACACCCGAACGCGATCCCAAAGGACCGCACGGCGATCTTCGGCGGCGACTCGGTACAGTATGTTCTGGAAGTCAACGGCGGCATGGCCGCGGATCTGGGTATGACAGCAGGCGCGCAACTGCGTCATCCGGCGATTGATCCGGCTGTTGCGGCGTGGTCTTGCGAAGAATCTGAGTGAGAGACCCAATTAGGTCTTTTCTTCGACGATATTGCGATGTAGAGACTGCCCACCTGTCGGGGCGTGGCGCAGCTTGGTAGCGCGACGGTTTTGGGTACCGTAGGCCGGAGGTTCGAATCCTCTCGCCCCGACCATTTTCCAGTTTCAAGTTTCTCAGAATGTCAGATAGGCGCTTGCGCCGAATTGACATTCGGTATTCCCGATCGGCCCTCTTTGACTTCAGTCTTCCTGCGGGTCGGCAATCTCCATTGCCGACTCCCTGACCCCCTGGCAGCCGGAGTCACGAAAGTGGTCGGCCTTCGCTCTATTCGAAAATGTCAAAGTGATTCATTCCGGGAGAGACGAGGTTCTCTATCTTGTGATGGTCAACTGCGGACTTGATCCTTTGGCTTGCAAGCCGAACTTTGTGGCATCCGGTGCCGGAAAATTTTCGATAAAATTTTTCTCACGAGTCGTGTGTGATTTATTGTTCGTTTGAGGTGACTCGCGTGGCCATTATTAGAGGAAACCGGGGCGGATATTTTGTAAAAAAAATAGAATACACTGAAATGCGGTTGTTATTGAAGCTTGACAGGTATCTGTCGCGTCCCAATGCATTTTCGTCAAATTTTAACCACATGTTGTGTGCCAGATACTGTCAACTACAAAATCTGATAATGTTGAGAATTTTTCCGTTGACCTGTGAATCCCTGTAGGACATCTTGTGCGGACCCAACCTCTGACCGCTATATCTTGTGTTCCGGTACATAAATGGGGTGGGTTAAAATGTAGAGCCACAAACCATGATACTTGGCATGAACCAGAGGCATGGAGTGGCATTTGACTTTGGACAGGGGCAGAAATGAAGATTGATCGCCGTTTTACGAAACAAAACGCTGATGCCTACGATAGCATCGAATTCCGCACAACAACCTCAGAAATTCGCAACCCCGACGGGTCGGTCGTCTTTTCGCTCGACGCCGTCGAGGTTCCCAAGGGCTGGTCGCAGGTTGCAGCGGATGTCATCGCGCAGAAGTATTTTCGCAAGGCGGGCGTTCCTTCGGCCCTGAAAAAAGTCGCTGAAGACGGTGTTCCGGAATTCCTCTGGCGGTCGGTTCCCGACACCGGGGAGCAGGTCGCAAAAGGCGAGACTTACACCGGCGAACGTTCCTCCAAGCAGGTATTCGACCGTTTGGCGGGCGCCTGGGCGTATTGGGGCTGGAAGGGCGGCATGTTCGACAGCGAGGACGACGCCAGCGCTTATTACGACGAAATGCGCTACATGCTGGCGGCCCAGATGGCGGCACCGAATTCTCCGCAGTGGTTCAACACCGGCCTGCACTGGGCATACGGCATCGACGGGCCGAGCCAGGGCCACCACTATGTCGATTACCAGACGGGCGAACTGGTCAAATCCGAGAGCGCCTATGAACATCCGCAGCCTCACGCTTGTTTCATCCAGTCCGTCAACGACGATCTAGTGAATGATGGTGGTATCATGGACCTGTGGGTGCGCGAGGCGCGCCTATTCAAATACGGCTCCGGCACCGGCACCAACTTTTCCTCGTTGCGCGGTCAGAATGAATCGCTGGGCGGCGGCGGAAAATCTTCCGGCCTGATGTCCTTCCTGAAAATAGGCGACCGTGCCGCGGGAGCGATCAAGTCGGGCGGCACCACGCGCCGCGCAGCCAAGATGGTGATCTGCGATATGGATCATCCCGACATCAAGGACTTCATTAGCTGGAAAGTGCGCGAAGAGCAGAAGGTCGCCTCTCTGGTCGCCGGCTCCAAGATGCACGAGCTCAAGCTGAACGAGATTTTCACGGCGGTCCGGCTTTGGGACGGCAACGAGCAGGATGCCTTCGACCCAAAAGCGAATCCCGGTCTGAAAACCGCGATCAAGTCCGCGAAAAAGCACGCTATTCCCGAAACCTATATCAACCGCGTCCTGCAATACGCGCGCCAAGGTTACGGCAGCATCGAATTTCCCACCTACGATACCGACTGGGATTCCGAAGCTTACGTCACTGTCTCCGGCCAGAACTCCAACAACTCGGTCCGCGTTACCAATGCCTTCCTGAAGGCGGTGCAGAATGACGAGCCGTGGGAACTGATCCGCCGCACCGACGGCGAGGTCGCGCAGACCGTCAGTGCCCGCGAATTGTGGGAAGACGTCGGCCACGCTGCTTGGGCCTGCGCCGACCCCGGAGTGCAGTACCACGATACGATCAACAGCTGGCACACATGTCCGGCCGATGGTCCGATCCGCGGATCGAACCCTTGCTCCGAGTACATGTTCCTCGACGATACGGCCTGTAACCTGGCCTCGATGAACCTGCTGAAGTTCTATCGCGACGGCAAGTTCCAGTCTGACGACTACGTGCATGCGACGCGCCTTTGGACCATTACGCTGGAGGTGTCCGTGCTGATGGCGCAGTTCCCGTCGCCACAGATCGCGGAACTGTCCTACAAGTTCCGCACGCTGGGCCTTGGCTACGCCAATATCGGTGGTCTGCTGATGAATATGGGTTACGGCTATGACAGCGACGAGGGCAGGGCGCTCTGCGGTACGTTGACCGCGATCATGACCGGTGTTTCCTATGCGACTTCGGCTGAAATGGCCAAGGAACTGGGGACATTCCCGGGATACGAGAAAAACGCCCAGCACATGCTGCGCGTCATGCGCAACCACAAGCGCGCCGCCTTCGGCAAGAAAGCGGGTTACGAGGGGCTGGACGTCAAACCGGTTCCGCTCGACCACAAGAACTGCCCCGACAAGGACTTGTCCGAACTGGCCCGCAACGCTTGGGATGACGCGGTCAGGATGGGCGAAGAACATGGCTACCGCAACGCCCAGGTTTCGGTGATCGCGCCGACAGGGACAATCGGTCTGGTTATGGATTGCGACACGACGGGCATCGAGCCGGACTTCGCTCTGGTCAAATTCAAGAAACTCGCCGGTGGCGGGTACTTCAAGATCATCAACCAGTCGGTTCCGGCGGCTCTGGCCAAGCTCGGCTATTCCTCTTCGCAAAGCGAAGAGATCATTTCCTATGCGGTCGGCCACGGCACCATGGGCAACGCGCCGGATATCAACCACACGACGCTGATGGGCCACGGTTTCGGCAAGGCAGAGATCGACAAGATCGAAGCCGCATTGCCGACGGCCTTCGACATCCGATTCGTCTTCAACCAGTGGACGCTGGGCGAGGCTTTCTGCAAGGGCACGCTGGGCATCCCCGACGCGCAGTTGAACGACCCCGGTTTCGACCTGCTTCGGCATCTCGGGTTTTCCAGAGCCCAGGTCGAGGCGGCGAACAACCACGTTTGCGGCACCATGACACTGGAAGGAGCGCCGCACCTCAAAGACGAGCATCTAAACGTGTTCGATTGCGCCAACGCCTGCGGCCGGATCGGTAAACGCTTCCTGTCGGTGAAAAGCCACATCACCATGATGGCGGCGGCACAGTCCTTCATCTCGGGCGCGATCTCCAAGACCATCAACATGCCGAATGACGCGACCATCGAGGATTGTCAGGAAGCATATGAACTCAGCTGGTCGCTGGGCGTGAAAGCCAACGCGCTCTACCGCGACGCCTCGAAACTCTCGCAACCTCTGTCATCGGCGCTGATTGACGACGAGGAAGAGGATCTGGAAGAACTGCTGGTTGAGGCACCCGCCGGCGCACGCGCTACGATCCTGGCCGAAAAGATCGTCGAGAAGGTGATCATCAAGGAGATCGAGCGTACCAACCGTCAGAAACTCCCTGAACGGCGCAAGGGATACACCCAGAAGGCCATCGTAGGCGGCCACAAGGTTTATCTGCGCACCGGCGAGTATGAGGACGGCAAGATCGGTGAAATATTCATCGACATGCACAAGGAAGGCGCCGGTTTCCGCGCCATGATGAACAACTTTGCCATCGCTGTGTCGGTCGGGCTGCAATACGGCGTGCCGCTGGACGAATTCGTCGATGCTTTCACCTTCACCCGCTTCGAACCGGCCGGCATGGTCCAGGGTAACGACAGCATCAAGAATGCGACCTCGATCCTTGATTATATCTTCCGCGAACTGGCGGTGTCCTACCTCGACCGCAGCGATCTGGCGCATGTCAAACCCGAGGGCGAGAGCTTCGACGATCTGGGCCGCGGTGTCGAAGAGGGTCAGAGCAACGTGAAACGGGCCTCTGACGACTCGATCGCCATGATCCGTCAGGTTTCTTCGACCGGCTATCTGCGGAAGCGTCTGCCACAGGAATTGATGGTTTTGCAGGGCGGCAACACGGGGCTTTTGGGCACCGGTGAACAGGCGATGACTGGCACGGACGGGGCAATTGCGGCAGCGGTCAGCACGACAACGGCAGTCAATATCAAGATGGATGCCCGCGCCAAGGCCAAGATGCAGGGCTACGAGGGTGACGCTTGCGGCGACTGCGGCAACTATACTCTGGTGCGCAATGGTACCTGCATGAAGTGCAATACCTGCGGGGCGACCAGCGGATGTAGCTAAAATTCTAAGGGGGCGGGTGCGCTCGCCCCATCGTTTTCAGGTCACAGGCAAAAACCGAGCAGTTTCATTTGAAAGCCTGAAAACGAAACTCAGGGGGGATTTATCCCCCCTTTCTTTTTGCCTGAAGCGTGCTGAGGCCGTCCGGTGCGACCGAGCGCCCGAGGATCGAAATCTGCAATATCAACATCCCGTTCACGGCGACAACATTGCCATAAAATTTCTAACGGAGTGCCGGGGAACGACGCGCAACCGGGTTGATGCAAGCCTCCTGAAGCAGGGTGCCGTAATGTAAAAGCATCGTTATTTGCCATCTTGCAGAGCCGAATACCACAGGATAGATAGAGCGCGTCGCCGCTGTAGCTCAGATGGTAGAGCACGTCATTCGTAATGATGGGGTCGGAGGTTCGAGTCCTCTCAGCGGCACCACCCAATCAACGATTTACAGTGGCCTTTCCTGCACTTGGTATATTATAGATCGTAGCTTTGCTTGTGGTCCCCTCAGAGTTTTCAAGTGAACGGTTGCGCGAGGGCCCCGGAAACTTTGTGCCTCACCCAACGCGAAGCCGGAAACGGTGAGGAAAAACCCGATTTATTCCCAATGAAACAACATTGTAACTTGACAGACCCGCATAAGCGAACGGCATGATCCGGCGAGGTCAGATGGAGGGAAGCATGCAGGTCGATCTTAAGGGGCTGGCGCGGAACAATGTGCTGCGCGTTGCTATCAATACGGGCAACAGGGCCCTCGTCCAGGTGCGTGACGGCGAGCTTCTGGGTGTCAGCCCGGCGCTTGCGCGGCGCCTTTCCGAAGAGATCGGCGTCCGCCTGGAGCCAGTGGTCTACAGCGGTGCGGGTAAGGTCTTTACCGATGCGGACAAGGACGTCTGGGATGTGGCGTTCCTCGCGGTCGACGCAACACGGGCGCGGAAAGTCAGCTTCACACGACCCTACGTAACGATCGAGGCGACCTATGCGGTTCGTGTGGATGGGCCTGTTCAGGATGTTGACGAAGCAGACCACGAAGGCGTGACGGTTCTGACCTCGACCGGTTCGGCTTATGACATGCATCTGACGGCGTCGCTACGGCACGCGCGGCTCGAACGATCCGGCATGCCGACAGAGAGCTTCGAAGAGTTCAAGGCAGGCCGCGCCGACCTTGTTGCGGGCGTTCGCGAGTCGCTCGAACGTTTTTTCGGAGGCGATCCAGCGTTCCGCGTTCTGCCGGGCGTCCTGACCAAGGTCGAGCAGGCCATGGTCCTGCCGCAACCCGACGATCCCCGGATCAAGGTGCTCGATGCGTTTCTTGCGCGCGCTATCGAAGACGGATTCGTCGCCGCCGAGATCCGGCGTGCAAAAAGCTGATCCTTGCAGGAGGATAAAATGAACCGACCGCTTCGCATTATAACCTCTGGCGCGCAGGCTGCCGCCATCGAGGAACTGCTGCCAAAGTATGACAGGCCGGTCGAGATCGCTTTCGGTTCGTCGCTCGGCGCAGCACACGATTCGATCCCGACACGCCTTGCCGAGGGTCAGCGGTTCGACATCTACTTCCTCGCCGAGTCGGGCCATCGTCGCTACGCTGAGGAAGGGTATCTGGATCCGTCCTTCATCCCGCTCGTCGAATCTTATATCGGCGCTGCTGTAAGGGAAGGCGAGGCCGCGCCCGATATTTCGACTGCTGACGCTCTTAGGGAAGCACTTTTGAATGCCGGATCGGTCGCCCATGCCGCGAGCGCCAGCGGTATCTATCTGTCGAGCCATGTATTCCCCGCGCTTGGCATCGCTGACCAGATGTCCTCCATCGCGAGGACGGTCTATTCCGAACGGGTAGGGCGGGTCGTCGCGCGGGGCGAGGCGGATCTCGGGTTCCAGCAAATGAGTGAACTGCTTCCGATCCCCGGGATCACCATTGTCGGTAGGCTGCCGGAGGAATTCCGGAAGACTTTCGTCTTCGGCGCGGCCCTCGGGGCCGATGGCGGGGCACGAAGAGAGGTCGAGGCGTTTCTCGATTTCCTCCGGTCTGATGACGCGGCAGCAGCCTTTGCGGTCAGCGGACTCGAACCAATCCGGGAATGACGGTCAGTCGGTTCCTGCATGGGCAAGAGGTGGCACCTGGCTAACGGCGACGCTTCGAAAGTTCGCGGTATAGCGCCTCTCGCGTCACCCCCAGCGTTTGTGCAAGGTCTTGCCATTGACCCTTTGGGGGCAGCGGCTTGTGACCTGCCTGCCAGGCATCCAGTCTTTCGGCCACAGTACGCAGGGTTCGGATTTCGGCATTCAAACGTGCCGTTTGCAGCGCGTGTGCCAATCTTTCCGCCCAAGCGCTTGCCAGCCCGATGTCACTGTCGAGCCTGTCGCGAAATACAGTAACCGGGACCGAGAGCAGGCGCGAAGGTTGGGCCGCTGTACTATCGCAGTGGTAGGTCTTGGAATACGCCGAAGCCTCCGCCAATATCCGTCCTGGTCCGGCCCGAAATAGCACCATGCGGGTGCCGGATTCCGAGTGGCGGATGAGATCGACTTGCCCATCGATTACCAGATACAATGAGCGAACCGGTTCACCGCTGTGAAACAGCGTTTCACCCTTCGCAAGCAAATTGGTTGATCCGTCGTGAAAAAGGCCGTGAAACGCAGAAGACATGATCTGTATCATATGAGAAATTGTCGGCCAGTGCGATAAAATGTTTGGCCGTGATGCTATGAAGCGGTTGGTTGATAATGAGCAAAGGGTGATATTGGCAATGTTTGACTTCGGGAACGGTTTGCGGCGCAAGGCGGCGGTCGGGATTTTTGTGATTGCGGGATTGGCCAGCGGGCAATCCGCCTTTTTTCAAGGCAGCGCATCGGCGCAGGGCATGGGTCACGGGCCCGGTGGACTGCACCTGCACGGCGGGGACGGCACAGGACACGACGAGGTGACCATGCCAGGGCTGCGGGGGCTCAATGCAACGTCCGAGGAAAGTGCTGAACTGGCTGTCATGTTCCGCAACTTCCAAACGCTTACGCGAGAGGTCTCGAACCTGCCGAACGGTATCCGCACCGTTACCCGGTCCTCTGACGAACAGGTGATGGCGACGTTGGTAAACCATGTGGTCGGGATGATCGGTCGTGTCGAAGCAGGGGACGATCCACAGATATTCATTCAAAGCCCGACGCTGGACATCTTTTTCGCTCGCGGTGACGGGATTGAGACCGCGATCGAAGTCACGGACGAGGGCATCGTGGTGGTCCAGACCTCGGATGACCCGGAAATTGTGACAGCATTGCAAGTCCATGCCGCCGAGGTCTCGGATATGGCGGAGCGTGGAATGCAGGCCGTCCACGAGATGATGATGAAGCGCGCCGGGAACTGACCGGCAGCGCTGCAGTTTCAATTTGGTAGCGAGCGGCCTGCCAAGTCACTCGGCCGGGGGCGGTCTGTCCCCACTTGTGCGAGTTGCACTACCCCTGAAAACTGCTTGATGCCGCCGATCATATTCCCAGAAACTTTCCGGATATTTCGGTAGACAGATCAACCGGTGCGCCGGACCAGACCGTTTTTCCCCGTTCGAGGATCGAGCAGTGATCCGCAAGGCCCAGCAGTTCCTTCAATGCCCCGTCCACGATCAGAACCGACAGGCCCTCGGATTTGAGGCGGTGCAATGTCGTCCAGATCTCGGCCCTGATTACGGGTGCCAAACCCTCTGTCGCCTCATCCAGAATTAACAGGCGGGGATTGGTCATCAGTGCCCGTCCTATGACCAGCATTTGTTGTTCCCCGCCGGACAGCGTCACTGCCGATTGCGCGGCCCGCTCTTCAAGTCGCGGAAAATAACTGTAAACGCGCGAGAGGTCCCAATGGCCCTTTCGCGCGGCAGCGGTCAGGTTTTCGGCGACCGTCAGGTTGCCAAACACGCGCCGTCCCTCAGGCACCAGACCGATACCAAGTCTCGCGATACTGTGCATCGGCATGCCTGTCAGGGATCGGCCCTCGAAATCTATGCGCCCGGCCCACCGGTCCTGCATGCCGCAAATGGCGTTGATCGTCGTGGATTTGCCCATGCCGTTGCGGCCTAGCATAGCCGTGACACGCCCTTCGCGCAGGGTCATATCGACACCGAACAAAACCTGTGAGGCGCCGTACCAGGCCTGCAGGTTTTCGATATCCAACAAGGCCGTCATGGGCTGTCACCGCCAAGATAGGCCTCGATCACGTCGGGGTTTCTGCGGACCTCGTCCACCGTTCCGGTGGTGATGATCCGGCCATAGAAAAGCACCGAAATCCGGTCCGCCAGCGTAAAAACCGCGTCCATGTCATGTTCGACCAACAGGATCGGCGTGTGCGCCTTCAATTCCGCCAACAGGGCGGTCAGCGCTTTGGAACCTTCCGCCCCCATTCCTGCCATGGGCTCGTCCAACAGGAAAACCTTAGGGTTCAGCGCCAGGGCCATCGCAATCTCCAGATTGCGCCGCTCGCCGTGGCTCAATTTCGCTGCGGGAACTTCGGCACGCCCCGCCAGACCGACGCGGGTCAGACAGGCTCGCGCCTTTTCCACCAGATCTTGGTTTTTCAGAACGGGCTTTAAGAACCGAAAACTCATCCCCTCGCGCCCCTGAACCGCCAACATCGTGTTTTGCAGTGCGGTAAAATCCGGAACCACCGACGAAACTTGAAAGCTGCGCGCCAAACCGGCCCTCGCACGATCCACTATGTTCAGGGCGGACACCTCCTGATCGCCGATCAATATCTGTCCCGTATCCTGCCGCAAGGCACCCGATATCTGCTTGATCAAAGTAGATTTTCCGGCTCCGTTCGGGCCTATCAGCGCATGAATCTCACCCGGACGGATTGTCAGGGATACCTGATCGCACGCCACCACGGCACCGAAGCTTTTGGACAGGCCGTTGATCGTCAGAACCGGCTCAGTCATGGCGGACCTCTTTGGCCAGCAAGCCGATTGCGCCGCCACGGCCAAACAAAACAACGACGATCAGGATCGCACCCAGCCAGAACTGCCAGTTTTCCGTGATCCCGCCAAGGCTCTGTTCCAGCACGATGAACAAGGCCGCACCGACCAGTGGTCCGAACAGTCGTGCGACACCGCCCAGAATGACAAAGACCATGATCTCGCCCGATGTGTGCCAACTGAGCATCGAGGGGCTGACAAACCGGTTCAAATCAACATAAAGGGCTCCCGCAACGCCGGTGATCGCCCCCGATATGATGAAGGCCGTCAGGCGGATCCTGAAGGGCGCAATGCCCACAGCCTCGACCCGTTCGGCATTCTGTTTGGTGGCTTGCAGTGCCAGACCGAAGCCCGCGTTCACCATGCGTGAGCTTCCCCAGACGACGGCCATGAGCCAGACAAAGCAGATCGCGAAGAAACTGGCGCCATTCATGGTGTTCAGGCCGGGGAATTCGCTGCGCAGATAGACGGACAGCCCGTCTTCACCGCCATAGCTGGGCCAGCTGATGGCGAAGTAATAGATCATCTGGGCGAAGGCCAGGGTGATCATGATGAAATAGACGCCGCTGGTGCGCAGAGAGAAAGCCCCAATCACTGCGGCAAACACGGCTGAAACGATCGCTGCGACCGGCCAGATTACAAGCATCTGCGTCGTGCCGCCAATCTCGATGGGCCATGTCGCCAACGGCTCGTAGTTCAGCGCGTGGCTGGCCAGTATGCCTGCCGCATAGCCGCCAATCCCGAAAAACGCGGCATGCCCGAAAGAGATCAACCCGCCGTAACCAAGCGCAAGGTTGAGCCCGACGCCCGCCATCGCCAATATCGTTACCTTGGTGGCCAGGGTGATGTAATACGGCTCGTCAAATATCGCGCCGGCCAGAACCACTGCCAACAGAAGGGCTACACATGCCGCGTTCAGCCAGAACTCTTTGATCATGTCACGCCGCCTTACCGGCCAGACCGGACGGCCGCCAGATCAAGACCACGGCCATCAGCAGGTAAATTAGCATCGACGCCAGCGCCGAACCGACCGATGTTGCCAAAGACGGCTCGAAAACAGATTTCAGGATGACGGGCAACAGGAACCGGCCCAGCGTGTCTGTAACGCCCACCAGAAGCGCGCCCAGAAATGCGCCTTTGATCGACCCGATGCCGCCTATCACCGTAACCACGAAGGCCAGTATGAGTACCGGTTCGCCCATCCCGACCTCGACCGACTGGATGGTGCCCACCATGGCCCCGGCCAGCCCTGCAAGCGCCGCTCCCAGGGCAAAGACGATGGTGTAAAGCTTCGAGATATCGACGCCCAGAGCGGCGATCATTTCGCGGTCGCTCTCACCCGCCCTTATCCGCACGCCCAGACGGGTTTTGGCAATCAACAGGAACAGGCCTACGGCGATAAGCAAGCCGGCGGCAATAATGGCCAACCGGTATTTGGAGTAGGCAATTCCGAACGGCAGGCTCACCGTGCCGGAAAGGGCGTCCGGCACGTCGAGATAAAGCGGAAACGGCCCGAACAGCCAGCGCGTGCCCTCGGAAAACAACAAGATCAGCGCAAAGGTCGCCAGCACCTGATCCAGATGATCCCGTCGATACAATCGCCGGATCACGGTCACCTCGACCAAGGCGCCGACCATGGCCGCCGCGGCGAGACTGGCCATCAGGCCCAGCCAATAGGAACCGGTCCAACCCGCCACCGCGGCAGCCGCAAAGGCCCCGATCATATAGAGCGATCCGTGCGCCAGATTGATCAGCCCCATAACGCCGAAAACCAATGTCAGCCCTGCCGACATCAGAAACAGCATCACGCCGAATTGCAGACCGTTCAGGATCTGCTCTATGAAAAGACTTGCGCTCATGGGGAGAAAGTAAAAGAGCGGCCCCGCGAGGGGCCGCACGGGTCCTGATTACATGGAACAATCGGCAACATAGGCATCGGAGTGATCTTCGAGGGCCAGTGATACGATCTTGTTGGTCAGAACGTCGCCCTCTTTCACGACTTCACGAACGTAGATGTCCTGAATCGGATGGTGGTTCTTGGCGAAGGCAAAATCACCGCGTGTCGAAGCGAAATCGGCCGCTTCCAGCGCGGCGCGAAACGCATCCGCGTCCGATACATCCGCCTTGGCCATTGCAGAGATCAGCAGGTTCGCCGTGTCGTAGCCCTGACTCGCGTAAAGCGAAGGTAAACGGCCGAATTCGGCCTGAAAATCTGCCACGAATTTTACGTTGGCAGCATTGTCCAGATCCTTGGACCACTGCGAAGTGTTCTTCACGCCCAAAGCGGCGTCGCCCACGGCCTGAAGGATGCCCTGATCAAAGGAAAACGCGGGGCCGACAACCGGGAGATCAATGCCAGCCTGCGCCCACTGCTTCATGAAGGAAATGCCCATGCCGCCCGGCAGGAAGAAGAATACGCTGTCAGCACCGGACGCACGGATTTGCGCGATCTCGGCGGCATAGTCTGTCTGACCCAGTTTGGTATAGACCTCGCCCGCAGGTTCGCCTTTGAAAAAGCGCTTGTAACCGGTCAGCGCATCTTTACCGGCAGGATAGTTGGGCGCCAGGATGAAAGAATTCTTAAATCCTGCACCGTTGGCATAGGCGCCCGCCGCTTCGTGCAGGTTGTCATTCTGCCATGCCACGTTGAAGTAGTTCTTGTGACAACCCTTTCCGGCCAGCGCCGAGGGACCGGCATTGGGCGACAGATAGAACTTGCCCTGATTGACGACCGCCGGAACGACGGCCATGGCCAGGTTGGACCAGATGATACCGGTCAGTACATCGACCTTGTCGGACTGAATCATTTTGTCGGCGATCTGTACCGCGACGTCGGGTTTTCGCTGATCGTCTTCGATCACCATTTCGATCTTGTCATTGCCCTTGATGGCCAACAGGAAACCGTCGCGCACATCAATGCCCAGACCGGACCCGCCACCCGACAATGTGGTGATCATGCCGACCTTGACAGCCTGATCCGCCGCCAGCGCCGGACCGGCGACAAGCGCCGCTGCAATGGCAATCGCCGTGAGTGATTTCAACATTCTATTCTCCCTTAAGTCAGTTCCGGCATCTACGCCCGATTTTTTGGCCCTAAAAGGCCTTGAAAGTCATGGTTGTCAGCGACCGTTCGATCCCGTCGATGGTCAGCACGTTTTCATTCACCCATTTGCCGATATCGACACCTTCGGGCGGATAGATTTGCGCCAGCAAGTCCCATTCCCCGCTGGTGGAAAAAAGCTGAGAGACAATTTCCCGGTCGTAGAGCGCATCAGCCACGTCATAAGCGGTACCGGGTTTGCACCGCAGTTGAACAAAAATTACATTCATTGAACTCATCCCTGGATGTCACGAAGTTCCTTGAGCGAGCCTAATGTTTATGCGCTACAATGCAATCGCGTTTTCACTTAATGTGCGGGGCTTAGGGAAATGACGGATTGGAATGATGCTTTCGACAATGTTGGACATATTCCAAGTGCGTTGAGCTATTTCGATATATGGAAAGACCGCGCGACTGCATTCAGGCTCGGTTCCCAAGCCGAACTTGCCGTGCCTTACGGGCCGGGGGAACGCCGGAAACTGGACCTCTTCTGGCCTGAAAGCTTCGCCAGTGGGCTAGTAGTCTTTGTGCATGGCGGATACTGGACCAAGCTGGACCGGGCGTATTTTTCAGACTTGGCGGCGGGGCCGTTGGGCCACGGTCTGGCGGTTGCGATCCCGTCGTACACTCTGGCGCCCGCGGCGCGCATTGGCGAGATCACCTCAGAGATCGCACAGGCCATCACCTGTGCGGCGGCGCGTGTAACCGGTCCGATTCGTCTGGTGGGCCATTCTGCGGGCGGGCATCTGGTGACCCGAATGATCAGCGACAAAGCCTTGCTGCCGGACCCGGTTCGAAAGCGCATCGCCAAAACTGTATCGATCAGCGGCCTGCATGACCTGAGGAACCTCTGCAAGACTAGCTTGAACGACAGCCTTCGACTGACCGCTGAAGAGGCGATGCAGGAAAGCACATGTCTCGCCACGCCTTTCACTTCTGCGAAAGTGACCTGTTGGGTCGGTGGCGACGAGCGTCCGGAGTTCATCCGTCAAAGTCGCCAGTTGCAATCAGCTTGGCGGAAAGCTTGTCGGATCGACGTGGTCGTGGAACCGGACCGGCACCATTTCAGCGTTCTCGACGGCCTGAAGGACGCTGGCGCTCCTCTGACGCTGTCACTTATGGCGTAACTTCATCTTTTCGGAAACAAGAGGGCGGATAGGCGCCAAGTTGCGCAGATCGATGCAGAGTATGGCCTCGGAACCTTGTCGACGCTATGCTCCATTTCATGTCTGACCTCAGTCGCTTCCATTCAGCTCAAGCTACCGTGTTTCCTGCGGTGCTTGCCGAACTGCGGAATGGGCAAAAGACTTCGCATTGGATGTGGTTTATTTTTCCGCAGTTAAGATCGCTTGGCCGCTCTCCCATCGCGCAACTTTACGGTATCGCAGATATCGGGGAAGCAAGAGCCTACCTTGAAGATCCCGTTCTTGGCGACCGCCTTGCGCAGGTTGTTCGAGCTCTGATGCTCCATCCCGATAAAACACCCGAGTCCATTTTGGGGCCCGTCGATGCCCTGAAGCTCCGCTCTTCGGCCACCCTTTTCCGCGAGGCGGGTGGAGGGCCGGAGTTCCAGGCGATTCTCGATACGTTCTACGGGGGCAAGCCCTGTTCCTTGACCCTTGATGCCTTGGGTCGTCCCGTAGCAGGAGAAAGCTGATCGAGATGTGCAGGGATCATGGAAAAACCATGCTGCATGAGCGCTTCAAACTATAAGTTGGCCTTATTGCTGCTATCAGAAAAACAAACTTAAACTAATGGATCGGATTTGGTAAGTGTGTCCCAGCGAAGAGGGGGAGAAGCTCGTGTCACAACCGCATTGCCTGACGACCGCCTGAAATGCGCTGGTTGCAGACGTGCTGAATATACAGGATATTGGCTTTGCTGGCCCGGCTTTGTGTCCGGACGGCCCTCTTCGGGTAAGACAGCGGCAATAATCGGAGCCCTTTTTGCGGCGCCTTGTCATCGCGCATGACATAAAACCGGATTGCCTGTCAGGAATTTTATGGTCCTTTTTCAGGGGCCACTTGTAACAACGTAACCATGATCGGAGATAAAAATGGACGGAAATGATATCGGAAACGCAGGCAAGTGCCCGGTAATGCACGCGGCTGCAGGGGTCAGGTCCAACCGCGACTGGTGGCCAAACCAGCTGAACCTCAAGATACTTCATCAGAACTCTTCCCTGTCCGATCCCATGGGCGAGGCGTTCAACTATGCCGAAGAGTTCAAGAAACTGGACCTTAAGGCGCTCAAGAAGGACCTCTATTCGCTGATGACTGATTCGCAGGACTGGTGGCCGGCAGACTACGGCCACTACGGCGGTCTGTTCATCCGGATGGCCTGGCACAGCGCGGGCACCTACCGCACCGGCGACGGCCGCGGCGGCGCCTCTTCAGGCACTCAGCGCTTCGCTCCGCTGAACAGCTGGCCGGACAACGGCAACCTCGACAAGGCGCGCCGTTTGCTCTGGCCGATCAAGGCAAAATACGGCAAGTCGATTTCCTGGGCCGACCTGATGATCCTTGCGGGCAACTGCGCGCTGGAATCGATGGGCTTCAAGACCTTTGGCTTCGGTGGCGGGCGTGCGGATGTATGGGCACCCGAAGAGGACATCTACTGGGGCACCGAAGCCGAATGGCTGGGCGACAAGCGCTATTCCGGTGAGCGGGAGCTTGAAAACCCTCTGGCCGCCGTTCAGATGGGCCTGATCTATGTGAACCCAGAAGGCCCGAACGGAAAACCCGATCCGGTCGCGTCCGGCCGGGACATTCGCGAGACCTTCGCCCGTATGGCGATGGACGACTACGAAACTGTCGCGCTGACGGCTGGCGGTCACACATTCGGCAAGACGCACGGTGCAGGCGATCCGTCGCACGTGGGTCCGGAACCCGAAGCCGCGCCGATCGAGGCACAAGGTTTCGGTTGGCTCAGCGACTACGGCAGCGGCAAGGGCCGCGACACCATCACCAGCGGGCTGGAAGGCGCATGGACGCCGAACCCGACGAAGTGGGACATGGGCTATTTCGACGTTCTCTTCGGCTATGAATGGGAACTGACCAAGAGCCCGGCCGGCGCGAACCAGTGGACGCCTAAAGACCTCAGAGAAGAAGACATGGCGCCGGATCCCGAGGATCCGTCCAAGCGTGTGCCGATCATCATGTCCACCGCCGACATGGCAATGCGCATGGACCCTGCCTACGAAAAGATTTCGCGCCACTTCCACAAGAATCCGGAAGAATTCGCGGATGCCTTCGCCCGCGCGTGGTTCAAGTTGACCCACCGCGATATGGGGCCGCGTTCTCGCTATCTCGGCGCAGAGGTTCCGGCAGAGGAACTCATCTGGCAGGATCCGGTCCCCGCAGTTGATCACGCACTGATCGGCACGAAGGACATTGCGGACCTTAAAGGCAAAATTCTCGCCTCGGGCCTGACTGTATCCGAACTGGTCTCGACCGCATGGGCTTCGGCATCGACTTTCCGCGGTTCCGACAAACGAGGCGGGGCGAACGGAGCACGGATCCGGCTTGCGCCGCAGAAGGATTGGGCGGTCAACCAGCCTGATCAGTTGGCCAAAGTGATCGGTGCGCTCGAGGGCATCCAGAAGTCGTTCAACGATGCACAGTCCGGCGGAAAGCGGGTATCGCTTGCCGACCTAATCGTTCTGGGCGGCAATGTAGCCGTCGAACAGGCTGCAAAGAAAGCCGGTCATGCGGTCGAGGTTCCCTTCACGCCGGGTCGTGCGGACGCATCGCAAGAGCAGACCGATGTCGACTCTTTCGCTGTCCTCGAGCCGATTGCCGACGGGTTCCGCAACTACCTCAAGACGGAATACACTGTTTCGGCAGAGGAACTGCTGCTCGACAAGGCGCAACTCCTGACACTGACCGCACCTGAAATGACGGTTCTCGTCGGCGGGATGCGTGCTCTGGACGCAAATGCCGGACAGAGCCAGCATGGCGTCTTCACAAAACGCCCGGGGACGTTGACCAACGACTTCTTCGTTAATTTGCTGGATATGGCGACGGAGTGGAAGCCGACAACGAAAGCCGGCGATGTGTTCGAAGGGCGCGACCGCGCCAGCGGTGATGTGAAGTGGACCGGAACGCGTGCCGATCTGGTCTTCGGCTCGAACTCGCAGCTTCGGGCGCTTGCGGAAGTCTATGCATCCTATGACGCAAATGGATCGTTCGTGAATGACTTCGTGGCTGCCTGGAACAAGGTGATGAACGCCGATCGTTTCGACCTTGCCTGATCCCGCCGGAACGGTCTCCGGGTGATCGGAAGCTTCGCGAAGGTCTCAAGTCCCTTCGCAGGGCTCCGATATCCGGGGCGCCATTGGCGGTCCAGAAAATTAACAGGACGGCGTTTCAATATGTTTTGAAACGCCGTCCTGTGCCCTGACCAGATGGCGATGGCGCCTTCCGGTGGGCCCATCGCAAAAATTTCTTTTCAATTTGCCGCCCGAGGGGTGGATTTTCTGCTGCAATGCCGTGTTTTTTTTCGCGGGTAAGTCGCGTCGCGGCAAGGTACGTCAATAGAAAAACCATTCCGTTCAAAAGGCGACAGACATGAAGACCCACGCGCAGGCCGTTGTCATCGGGGGTGGCCTGGTGGGCTGCTCAATCCTGTACCATTTGGCCAAGCTGGGATGGCGGGATGTGGTTCTGCTGGAGCGTGACGAGTTGACCTCCGGTTCCACATGGCACGCGGCGGCGAATATCCACGGGCTGCACGACAGCACCAATATAAGCCGCATCCAGCATTACACGATGAGCCTTTACAAGCAGCTCGAACAGGAAACCGGGCAGGGTTGCGGCGTGTTCCAGCCCGGATCGCTCTATCTAGCGCAAACGCCGGAACGCGAGCACCAGTTGCGGCTTCAGGCGGCCAAGGCGAAATACTACCGGATGAATTTCCACGAAGTCAGTCGAACGGAAGCAGAGACCCTGCATCCGCTGGCCGATTTCGACGGTATCCGCTGCATCATGTTCGAACCGGATGGCGGCAATGTGGACCCCTCCGGAGTGACCATGGCCTATGCCGCAGGCGCGCGCCAGTTAGGGGCGCAGATCGAACGGTTCTGTCCGGTGACCGCAACCCTGCAACAGCCGGACGGGTCATGGATCGTCGAGACGCCGAAAGGTAATATCCGCACCCAATGGATCGTCAACGCAGCCGGCCTCTGGGGGCGCGAGGTCGCGGCCATGGCGGGAATCACGCTGCCGCTGCAACCGACCGAGCACCAGTATTTCGTCACCGAAACCATGCCGGAAATCGCGACGCTGGGCCGCCGTCTGCCATCGATCGCCGACCGCGACGGTGAGTACTACCTGCGGCAGGAGGGCAACGGCCTACTGATAGGTGCATACGAGAAAGACATGAAGTTCTGGGCCGAGGACGGTACGCCTCAGGGCTTCGGTCACGAATTGTTCGCCGACGACCTCGACCGGATCATGGACAACGTGTTGCGCGCAATGGACCGGGTTCCCGCGGCGGCAAACGCTGGCGTGAAGCGGGTGATAAACGGCCCGATGATCTGGTCGCCGGACGCCAACGCGCTCTACGGCCCGGTGCCGGAACTCAGGAACTATTTCTGCTGCACCGGTATAATTCCGGGTTTTTCGCAGTCGGGCGGTCTGGGCCTGATGTCCGCACAGTGGATCATCGACGGAGAGCCGCAATACGACATGTTCGCCTGGGATCTGGCCCGCTTCGGTGACTGGGCAGACAAGCGGTTCACCAAGGCGCGCGTTCAGGATCAGTATTCGCATCGCTTCAAGATCCACTTCCCGAACGAGGAACGCCCCGCGGGTCGTCCTGCCCGCGTGCGACCTGCTTATGAAATTCAAAAAGCTTTGGGGGCTGTGTTCGGGTTGAACTACGGCTGGGAACATCCGCTGTGGTTTGCCGATCAACCGGACGTCGAGGAAACCGCCGGATTCACGCGCCAGAACTGGTTCGAACCGGTGGGGCGCGAGGTCCGCATGCTGAGAGACGCCGTGGGCGTCATCGATATCTCGAACTTCGCGAAATATGAAATCGTAGGGCCGGGGGCCGAGGACTGGCTGAATGCCTTGCTCGCTAACCGGATGCCGGGCAAGGTCGGATACTCCTGCCTGACGCCGCTGATCGGTGTGTGGGGCGGTGTGGCGGGTGACTTCACTGTCACCAAGGTGGCCGAGGAACGCTATATGATGGTGGGGTCTGGTATGGCCGAGCGCTATCACCAGCGGTTTTTCAATATGGTCGAATTGCCGGAGAGTACGACCGTTGCATCGAAAACCGTCGAGACCTGCGGCTTTAACGTCGCGGGTCCACGGGCGCGGGACATGTTGCAGCGTTTGACCGATACCGATCTGTCGAACGATAATTTCCGCTTCATGCGGTCGATGGAAATGGAGGTGGCCGGCGTGCCATGCCTGGCGATCCGCGTCAGCTTCACCGGCGATCTGGGTTGGGAGTTGCACTGTGCCTCCGGCGATCAGGTGAAGCTCTATCAGGCGCTGCTGGCAGCCGCGCGGGACTTCGGCGGCGGTCCCGTCGGCGGCCGCGCTCTGGGAGCGCTGCGCATCGAAAAGGGTTATGGTAGTTGGGGCCGCGAATACAGTCCCGAATACTGGCCGCATGAGGTGGGGCTGGAGCGGCTGCTGAAGCTGGACAAGGATTTTCTGCATAAGGAGGCTTATCTTGCAATCAGGGACAAGCCTGCGCGGGAAACCCTTTCAATCTTCGAGGTGGATGTGACGCATGGGGCCGATGCCAGCGGCGGGGAACCGGTATTCACGCTGGACGGGCGAGCGGTCGGGCGTGTGACCTCGGGGGCTTGCGGCTACTCGGTGGGAAAATCGCTGGCCTTGGGGTTTGTAAAAGCGGGCACCGCTAAACCGGGCGATACAGTCGAGATTTTCATTCTTGGACAACCGCACAAGGCCAGAATTCTGGCCGAGCCACCGTTCGATCCGTCAGGCGTGCTCCTGCGCGGTTAACAGGCGGCGTTTTCCGGCAGCAACAGCCAGTCGCGAAGCGACTTGGCGGCGGGAGTCATCGACGGATCGGCCCCGGAGATGTAATAGCCCCACGGGCTTTCTACGTCGAAATTCAGTGGCTCGACCAGCAGACCGCGCGCCAGATAACTGCGGATAATCGAGCGCGGCGCAACGGTGCAGCCCAGACCGTGTACCGCGCATTCCAACGCCACGTTGGTGGTGTTGGACTTGGTGCCGCCGTCGAGGTTCAGGGCGTCTAGGCCGAACATGTCCGCGACGCTCTGCCAGTAGAACGGTCGCCCGAGAATGTGGATCAGGTCTGCATCCAGCAAATCCTGCGGGGTGGCCAGTGCGCGTCCGTTCACCCGATAGGCCGGCGCGCAGACAAGCGCCAGCCGTTCGTTCCAGATCGGGCGGAGGTTCTCCGGGGGATCATCGCCATGGTGGATGGTCAGCCGAATGTCCGCGATTTCCGGCTCCACGTCCGACCAGATTGTGCTGTGGACGGTCACACTTATGCCGGGATGTTGCCGGTGAAAGGCGCCGAGGCATCCGGCAAGCCAGTTCTCGGCCAGCGTGATAGGGCAGGACACCACAACCTTCCTGTCATGCTTGCTGGCGATAATAGATTCAGTCGCGGCGTCGATCTGCATCAGGGCATGTCGGACGGTCGGCAGATAGGCCTGCCCCAGATTGGTCAGCGTCAAGCTGCGGGCGTGGCGGACGAACAGCGGGCGGCCGATAAATTCTTCCAAAGATCTGACGTGGTTGCTGACGGCGGACTGGGTGTAGTTCAACTCTTCCGCCGCTGCCGTGAAGCTCAGATGCCGCGCAGCGGATTCGAAAGAACGGAGATAGCTCAGGTGAGGGGAATTCTTCACGCCCAGAGGCCCTTGACTGTTAATGACCCAATTATTCTAGTTCATGGGATAGCTTTGAGCAATATATTCAGGGTCTCGGTGGAAAGCTTAAATCGGATTGGAATCCAGAAACCCGCTCTCCGAAAAACCTGTATCCGACGGCACTGGACCATCACATCCGCTTGGCCTAACAATGTTGCGACACGAAAATATCTGGGCTGGTTCACGACATGAAAGCATTGATAGTCGGCGGCGGAATTGGCGGTGCCACGGCGGCGCTGTCACTGAACAGGGCCGGTTGGGAGGTCGAGGTTCTGGAGCAGGCCGGTACCCTGACAGAGGTCGGTGCGGGCATTCAGCTGAGTCCGAACGGGGTCAAGGTCCTGAGGGAACTGGATGTGATGCCGGCGCTTGACCCGTTTGTCTATCAGCCGGAAACGCTGTCATTGCGCAGGGGCAAGAGCGGGCGCGAAATTTTCAATATTCCGATCAAGGACATCGCCGAACAGCGCTGGGGGGCAAGGTATCTGCAGGTTCACCGCGCTGACATGCTCGCCGCCCTGCAGGTTACGCTGGAAGCGCGGGTTCCGAAGGCATTTCGTCTTAACGCCAAGGTGACGGGATACAGTCAGTCCGCCGATAGGGCGACGGTGCATCTGGAGGACGGGCAAAATCTGGATGCCGATCTCGTGGTCGGGGCCGACGGCATCCACTCCGCCATCCGAACCCAGATGATCGGGCCGGACAAGCCGCGCTACACGGGCAATTTCGCTTGGCGCGCGGTTGTCCCGATGGAGCGACTGGGCGAGTTGGCTCCGCCACCCAGCGGTTGCGTTTGGGCCGGTGACCGTAAACATGCGGTAACGACGCGTCTGCGCGGCGGGACGTTGGCAAATTTCGTCGGCGTTGTGGAGCAAGCCGACTGGATCGAGGAAAGCTGGAGCGCGGAGGGCAGCAAAGAGCAGGCCCTGAAAGATTTCGGTGGTTGGCATCCGGTTCTGCGTTCCCTTATCGAAAACGCCGACAACATGTTCCGCTGGGGCCTGTTCGACCGGGCACCGCTGAAAAAATGGTCGGACGGGCGTGTCGTTCTTTTGGGTGATGCGGCCCATGCGATGCTTCCGTCGATGGCGCAGGGCGCGGTTCAAGCCTTCGAGGACGCGTTTGTGCTGGCGCGACACTTGTCTGACGCCGACAATGTCGCGGATGCCTGTGAGGCATATTTCAAGGCCCGTATCAACCGAACGACCCGTATCCAGGACCGCTCGGCCAAAAATCTCAGCCTGTTTCACCGGCGAGGAACCGCGGCGCAGGTCGGAACTTTCGGACCGATGTGGTTGGCAGGGCGGATAGCGCCGAACACCCTGCTGGCGCCTCTGGACTGGATTTACGGTTATGACGTCACTAAAACATGATTTCGAAGCCGCGCCGCAAGCGCCAATCGAAAAAGGATCGAGAAGAATATGCCCGATACATTGAAAATATCCCGCACCGGCGGCGTTGTTCTGGTCCGGATCGACCGCCCGAAGCAAATGAATGCGCTGAATTTTCAAGTCGGGAGCGAATTGGTTTCCGCGCTGGAACCGCTCGACAATGACCCAGAGGTCGGATGCTTTGTGCTGACGGGTAACGAGGCGGCCTTTGCCGCAGGGGCCGATATCAAGGAAATGCAGGCAAAGACCTTCGGCGACATGCTGGCAGAGGACTATCCCGCGATCTGGGAAAGGTTCGGGGCGCTGCGGACACCCAAGATAGCGGCGGTCAACGGCTATGCGTTGGGTGGCGGGTGCGAACTGGCGATGATGTGCGATTTCATCATCGCGGGTGAAGGGGCGCAATTCGGCCAGCCTGAAATCAAGCTCGGCATCATTCCGGGCATCGGCGGTTCACAGCGCCTGACGCGGCTGGTGGGACGGGCCAAGGCGATGGACATGATCCTGACAGGCCGGATGATGGGGGCTGCCGAGGCGGAATCCTGCGGCCTGGTCGCGCGCGTCGTCGCGGACGACAAGGTCGTCGATACCGCGCTGGACGCCGCAGGAAGGATCGCCGCCTATTCCAAGCCTGCCGTGCAATTGGCGCGCGAGGCGGTAAACCGTGCCGAGGAATCGGCGCTGAGCGAGGGTTTGCTGTTCGAGCGGCGCATGTTCCAGTCGCTGTTCGCCACCCATGACCAGAAAGAGGGCATGGCAGCCTTCATCGAAAAGCGGAAGCCGAAATTCACCGGAAAATGACCTGAAACGAAGCAAGTTCATTTTTCTCGCGTTTCCGGATGAAACTGTGTAGGTCCGCAGGAAATGCGAAAAATAACCATGATACGGCGATATGAATAACCGCGTTACTTTTGAAGGCGTGTCATTCTCGCGTAGCGGCACGCGGGTGCTGGGACCGCTTGACCTATCGCTGACAGAGCGCCGGATCGGAATTGTCGGACGCAACGGATCGGGCAAGTCGACCTTTGTTCGGCTGGCCTGCGGGCTGCTTGCGCCGGATCATGGGGAAATTCGCGTCAACGGAGAGGATGTCTATTCAGACCGTTCCGCCGCGCTGGATCATGTCGGGATCATTTTCCAGAATCCCGACCACCAGATCATTTTCCCGACCGTTGCAGAGGAGATTGCCTTCGGTCTGCAGCAAAAGGGCCAGACCAAGGCGACGGCTCACCGAAATGCCCAGGATTTTTTGAACCAGAATGGTCGAGGCCACTGGGCCGACCGCTCGTCGCAGGCTCTGTCGCAGGGAGAGCGCCATTACCTCTGCCTGATGGCGGTTCTGGTAATGGGGCCGCGAGTCTTGTTGCTCGACGAACCCTATGCAGGGCTGGATATCCCCAGTTCGATGCAGTTGCACCGTGCGCTGGACGCGCTTGAACAGCAGGTCATTCTGGTGTCGCACGATCTCGAAGTGCTCGAAGGCTACGACCGGGTTCTGTGGATCGAAAGCGGTGAAGTCGTGGAAGACGGCCCGCCAAAACCGGTTCTCAAGAAATACCGGACGGAAATGCTGCGGAAAGGGGAGCAGGATGCTGGCCTTAACGCTTCCGCGTAGGACGTGGGCACATGGTGTTCCGGCCGGCTGGAAATTGGCGGCGCTTGCGCTGGCGTCGGCTTTTCTGTTTCCGGTTGATAACCTGTGGGTGCTTTCGGCGGCACTGCTGGCGGTCGTGGTGTTGCATCTTTTTACCGGTCGCGACGTGTTGCGCTATGCGCTGTGGATGATGAGGCCCATCGTATTTTTCGCCGCAATAATAGGCATTTACCACCTTGTAACATGGGACATCGCTGCTGGAACCGCCATTGTGCTGCGCATGCTGTTGCTGGTGGGGCTGGCAAATTTCGTGACTATGACCACGGCGCTCGACAGCATGATCGCAGTGATCGAGTGGCTGTTACAACCGATGCGTCGTATTGGCGTAAACACGCATGCGATCGGACTGGCGATTGCCATGGTCATCCGGTTCACTCCGGCGTTGGTGCAAAAGGGTTCTGCCCTGATTGAAAGCTGGCGGGCACGTTCAGCGAAACGCCCCGGTTGGCGGATAACAATTCCGGTCTGCCTTTTGGCGCTTGACGATGCGGAGCATATCTCTGAAGCATTGCGCGCCCGAGGCGGCCTGGCCACGAGAACACGAACCTAAGGGAAAATCCATGGAACGGAACCTGACATTTATCGCACTGTTTGCCGCACTGATTGCGGCGCTGGGCCTGTTGCCGAAATTCACCCTGATGAGCGGCATACCGATCACGGCGCAAACTCTCGGGATCATGCTCTGCGGTACGATTCTGGGGGCAAAACGCGGCGCGCTGGCGGTGGTCCTGTTTCTGGTGCTGGTGGCGGTCGGACTTCCCTTGCTGGCCGGTGGGCGCGGCGGTCTCGGAGTGTTCACGACGCCTTGGGCCGGTTTCCTGTTCGGCTGGCCCGTGGCTGCCTATGCCACCGGTCTTGTGGTCGAGAAATGGCGCGCGGGCGACCTTGGCCTGATCGCCGGAGTGGCGTCCGTAATTGGTGGCATCGGAGTCCTCTACGCCATCGCAATCCCATATTATATGGTTGGTGCTGACAAGGGCTTGGTCGAGGCGACGATTACCATGCTGCCTTTCGTACCCGGCGACCTGATCAAATGCGTTCTGGCCGGCGTTGTTACGAAAGCAATCTGGAAAGCGCGGCCGGAAGCGGTTCTGTCGCGCGGTTAACCCTGTAGCAGGAGGCTGCTGCCGATCCCGCCTGCCGCCGCGATCGCAGCCAAACCGGCTCCGCCTGACTTTGCCAGTTCGTGGTACAGGCGCACGGCCAATATCGCGCCAGATGCCCCGATCGGATGTCCTCTCGCCAAAGCTCCGCCGCCGACATTGGTAATTGCGGGATCGAGGTTCGCGCCGTTGACACAGGCGATGGCTTGCGCGGCATAGGCCTCCATGATTTCCGCGCGGGCCAGTTCATGAGCCTTTATTCCCGTCGCGTTCAGCACGTTCTGGATCGCGGCGATTGGAGCCGCGCCCGGCAAGTTCGGGTCTGCGCCCAATGTTGCGCCGTCCAGAATACGCAGGGCGGGCGCTTTGCTGGTGCGGCGCACCGCATCCGATACGACCACGACGAAGGCCGCCGCATCGCCGGATACTGCCGCGTTAGCCGATGTTATGTCGCCGGCCACTTGCTTGGCCCGTGCGCAGAGCGCGGCAGTCAACTTGCGGGTAAAAGGGTCTCTTGCCAGCGGCGCCTGATCGAGGATCACTGTTTCCCGCGAAAAATCCGCTGCCAGTGCCTTGGCATGGCTTTGGATCGCCCAATCGTCCTGATGGGCACGAGAGATTCGCAGTTTTTTGGCAAGAACGTCCGCGGCGGTGTGCATTTCGGGATCCCTGTCAGGCCAAGGTGTGAAAGGCGGTCGGTCATAGGCGACAGGCACCCCCCGTCCGGCGCGGTTCGCAATCTGAGCGGACGGCGGGAGTAGCTTTCTGCACCGCCAGCGATGACGACTTGTGCCGCGCCGGATTGCACCAGACGCGCGGCCAGAGTGACTGCA
>JAHEFH010000157.1 GCA_024640245.1 Paracoccaceae bacterium
TGATTGGATGGCTTTATTGCCTGGCAGTCCGGAGGACCACTTTTGACAGAACCCGATGTCGCCATTACCGATTTCGCACTCGCCATTGAGTGCCTCGTCTTTTCATGGGTTCTTCTTCGTAAAATGGGTCCAATCGGAACCATTCAGCGTTTGTTTGCGCTGCTTTTCTTTACGATTGCAGTTGGCGCGCTTCTGGGTGGGATTTCGCACGGATTTTTGTTGTCGGGTGATACGCTAGAAAGCCGGATTATGTGGTCTGCGACCCTTCTGGCACTTGGGCTGACCTCGCTGGTGTCCTGGCATATTGGGGCCGAAATCCAGATGACTCAGGCTTGGCGAAAAGCGACAAAATCCGGGGCAATTGTACTCTTCATTCTATATTCGCTTGGGGTTGTTTGTGTGACACAGACATTCGAACTTGCCGTTCTGAACTTAGCACCGGCTTTGCTGTTTCTACTTTTCGGGTACATCGCTGTATATCGTCAGCATGCAGATATGTCGGTTCTGATTGGAATTGCAGGTATATTGCTGATTTTCGCAGCCTCCGTGCTCCAGCAATTGGGAATCGGAATCCACCCAGTGTATTTCACTCACAACGCAGTTTACCATGTCTTGCAGGGTCTGGCATTTTTTATGATATTCAATAGCATAGCAACAATTTCAAATCGATTGCACGATAAAACCGGTTAATATTATATTGGCTGGGCCGCGTCGAATTATTGACGATGCGACTCTATATGCGAACGCACCCGATTCAATTCATATCGATCGCTTTTTTACGCAAGATCGCAAAAGGTATGGTTTCAAGCGCGTTACGGTGGGTGGATTCCAGCACCACCAGCGGTGCCATGTCGAAGGCGTCGGCCTCGGCCCAGCGGTCCGCACAAAGGCACCAGCGATCACCTGGTTTCAGTCCTGCGAAACCGAATTCCGGTATCGGCGTGCTGAGGTCGTTACCGCGGGATTTCGAGAATTCCAGGAAAGCCTCGGTCATCAGAACGCATACTGTATGTCGGCCTCTGTCCATTGGGCCCGTGTTGCAGCACCCGTCGCGAAAGAAACCAGTCAATGGGTTGTTTGAACAGGGCTTCAGCTCTTCGCCCAAGACATTAATGCTGTCGTGGACTTCAGGTTTCATCTGGTCTTCCATGGTTCCCCGACGGTTTGTGTGTTCCGGTTTGGCGGACAGTCCCAAAAGCAATAAGGGGAGCGGCTAAAAACTGCAAAGAATATCGTCGGGATTGCAATTCGCGGTGAAAAAATCAAAAAGCCTACCGCGGGTTTCGCGATAGGCTTTTCTCTTTACTTCAATCGAGACCGGCAGGGTTGGAAATCCGCCGGTCTTGAAACGTAGGCCTGAATAAGGCCTATTTGTCTTCTTCTTCGCCTTCGGAAGCAACAGCGACGGACTCGTCTACATAGTCCAGATCTTCTGATGCAGCTGAACCCAGATCGTCGAAGAGTTCAGCAATCTCGAATTCTGCTTCTGCGTCTGCTTCGGCGGCGAGGTCCTGGATGCTCTTGCCGGAAGCCTGCAATTCAGCTTCGTCTTGCGAGCGTGCAACGTTGAGTTCGATTGTAACTTCGACTTCAGGGTGCAGAACTACAGTCAGGGTGTGGATGCCCAGTTCCTTGATTGGCTTGTTCAGAACACACTGTTTCTTGTCGAGTGTGAAACCGGATTCGGTCGCCGCGTCGGCCGCGTCACGAACAGTAACAGAGCCGTAAAGCGAACCGGCGTCGGAAGCAGAGCGAATCACGATGAACTGCTGGCCATCGAGTTTCTTGGCTACCGCTTCGGCCTCGGACTTGGCTTCGAGGTTTTGAGCCTCAAGCTGAGTCTTCTGGTTTTCGAAGCGTTTCATGTTCTCGGCATTCGCGCGGAGTGCCTTGCCTTTTGGCAGGAGAAAGTTGCGAGCAAAACCTTGTTTGACGGACACGACATCGCCCATCTGGCCAAGTTTGGCTACGCGTTCAAGCAGGATAACGTCCATGGGTCGGTTCCTTATTTAACTGCGTAGGGCAGAAGTGCCAGAAAACGGGCGCGTTTGATTGCTTTCGCCAGCTCGCGCTGCTTCTTTGCAGAAACGGCAGTGATCCGGGAAGGAACAATCTTGCCACGCTCGGAGATGTAGCGTTGCAACAGTTTCACGTCCTTGTAATCGATCTTCGGCGCATCATCACCGGAGAAAGGGCAGGACTTGCGACGACGGAAAAATGGTTTATTTGCCATGGTTTAGGTCCTCCTTAGCGATCACGACGTTTTTCGTCGCGGTATGATTTTGCCTGTACGACTACGGACGGGCCTTCTTCGTGGGCGTCGACCTTGATGGTCATTACGCGCATCACGTCATCATGCAAACGCATCAGGCGTTCCATTTCCTGAACCGCGTCGGATGGAGCGTCGGTTTTCAGGAAGGAATAATGGCCCTTGCGGTTTTTGTTGATCTTGTAGGCCATGGTTTTCAGGCCCCAGTATTCCTGATCGAGAACGGACCCGCCGTTATCTTTCAGGACTGCGCCGAAATGCTCAATGAGGCTTTCGGCTTGCGCGTTGGACAGATCCTGACGCGCGATGAATACGTGCTCGTAGAGCGCCATATTGATTCACCTTTTCCAGCGTGCTTCAAAACCCGGGGTTGTCTTCTGCGCCCAGGTACGAGAGGCATCCGCGTTGAAATTTTTGCAGAAGAAGTCGCGCTTATACTAAGCATCGAAAAAAAAGCAAGGGCTGGACGGATATGTAAAGCACAGGTAGACGGAAAAAAGAGACAATAACGGGGGAAGTCATGGCACGAGCATTTGTTTTTCCGGGGCAGGGCGCCCAGACGATTGGAATGGGTAAGGATTTTGCCGAGGCCTATCCGGCCGCAAAGCAGGTTTTTGACGCGGTAGACGACGCGCTAGGAGAAAACCTGTCGGCGTTGATTTTCGAGGGCGACATCGCAGACCTGACGCTGACGCAGAATGCGCAACCGGCGTTGATGGCCACTTCAATGGCGGCCATGGCGGCGCTTAAGTCCGAGGGTGTTGACGTTAAGGCCGCGGATTATGTCGCCGGGCATTCGCTGGGCGAATATTCGGCTTTGTGCGCTGCTGGCGCGATCACTTTGGCTGATACGGCGCGTTTGCTGCGAATTCGGGGCGAGGCCATGCAAAAAGCTGTTCCGGTCGGCGTAGGCGCAATGGCAGCGCTGTTGGGTCTGGATTTTGCTGCCGCCACGGAAATCGCGAAAGAAGCCGCTGGTGACGAGGTTTGTCAGGCGGCAAATGACAACGATCCGGGACAGGTCGTGGTTTCAGGCCACAAGGGCGCGGTCGAACGGGCCGTCGCACTGGCCAGCGAGCGGGGCGCAAAACGTGCGGTGCTGCTGCCTGTGTCGGCGCCCTTCCATTGTGCCTTGATGCAACCCGCTGCGGACCGCATGCAGGAAGCACTGGCCAGCGTCTCGATAAAGGCGCCATCGGTTCCGCTTGTCGCAAATGTTCTGGCAGAGGCGGTCACGGATCCTGAGGCCATCCGAAAATTGCTGGTTCAGCAGGTCACCGGGTCGGTCCGCTGGCGCGAGAGCGTTCTGTGGATGGCTGCTCAGGGCGTTGACAGTATCTACGAAATCGGGGCCGGAAAGGCCTTGTCCGGCATGGTACGGCGTATTAATCGCGATTTAGCATGCTCAGCGGTCAATACCGCGGCTGATGTCGCGTCGGTTGCAGAAGAACTGAGATAGGAATAGCAAATGTTTGATCTGACAGGAAAAATGGCTCTGGTAACGGGTGCTTCGGGCGGCATAGGTGGCGACATTGCACGGGGCCTGCATGCCCAAGGGGCAGCTGTCGCACTGTCCGGTACACGCGAGGAGCCACTCAAGGCTCTGGCGGACGAACTGGGCGAGCGGGCTTTCGTGACGCCCTGCAACCTGAGCGATGTGGCTGCCGTGAAGGCATTGGCCGGTCAGGCGTCCGAGGCCATGGGCGGGCTGGATATTCTGGTAAATAATGCGGGCATAACCCGCGACAATATTTTCATGCGGATGAGTGATGAGGAATGGCAGCAGGTGATCGACGTCAACCTGACATCGACAATGCATTTGATGAAGTCCGTCATGCGTCCGATGATGAAGGCGCGCTGGGGCCGGATCATAAACATTACCTCGATCGTCGGCGTGACCGGAAATGCCGGGCAAGTGAACTACGCCGCATCGAAGGCCGGAATGATCGGAATGACTAAATCCTATGCCCAGGAAATCGCGACCCGCGGGATTACCGCCAATTGCGTCGCGCCGGGGTTCATCGAAACCGCGATGACTGCCGAGCTGCCCGAGCAGGTCAAGGAAAAGATGATTGGCAACATTCCGATGGGCCGCATGGGGTCCAGTCAGGAGATCGCGGCGGCGGTTGCTTTCCTCGCCAGTTCAGAGGCAAGCTATATCACCGGACAGACGCTACATGTGAACGGCGGTATGGCAATGATCTAGGCGGGCGGCGGTTTTTTCGCGTCTTTCTTGGTTTTTTCGGAAATCGTTTGCCATGCTAGAACTTTGTGATATAGCGCCCCCTAGTTTGGCCGGAGTGTAGACGCATTTCGGTCGGTGTGCCATAATCGGCGGCATGAGTTTGTGCCCTTGGGTGCAAGTCTAATATTGGTCGGGGCTGTCCCCAAAAAGAAAGAGGACTAAAACTATGAGCGACATCGCAGATCGCGTAAAGAAAATCGTAGTCGAGCATCTGAGCGTAGATGAGGACAAGGTCACTGAAAGCGCTTCTTTCATTGACGATCTTGGCGCAGACAGCCTTGATACAGTAGAGCTGGTAATGGCTTTCGAAGAAGAATTCGGCATCGAAATTCCTGACGATGCAGCAGAAACAATTCAATCGTTTGGCGATGCGGTGAAATTTATAACCGAAGCTTCCTAAGCGAGTTTGTATTTTTTGAAAAACGGTGCGGCTCTACGTGGGCCGCACCGTTTTTCTTTGTCTTGAGCCAGTCGAAATCCGAGAATAAACTTAAGATTGCTTGCTCTGGTCAAGGCGACTCTGTAGAAATTTGGAAGAAACAAATAAGAGGTTCACATGCGTCGTGTCGTAGTCACAGGTTTGGGGATGGTTACACCGCTGGCTTGCGGGGTTGAGGAAACCTGGAAGCGGTTGATCGGCGGCGAGTCGGCTGCGGGAACCATCAAGAAATTCGATGCCGACCACCTGGCGACCAATTACGCCTGCGAAATTCCGCGGGGCGACGGGTCAAACGGAACGTTCAATCCCGATGACTGGATGGAGCCGAAAGAACAGCGCAAAGTCGATGAATTCATCCTGTACGGCATGGCGGCCGCAACACAAGCGGTCCATGATTCCGGCTGGATGCCTGAGGACGACGCAAGTCGCGAGCGTACGGGCGTTCTGATCGGGTCGGGAATCGGCGGTCTGACTTCCATTGCCGAGACTGCGGTTCTGTTGAAGGAACGTGGTCCTCGGCGTGTGTCGCCGTTTTTCATTCCTGGAGCGCTGATCAATCTTGTTTCCGGACAGGTTTCCATCCGCTTCGGTTTCAAAGGCCCGAACCATGCTGTCGTGACTGCTTGTTCGACCGGTGCGCATGCTATCGGTGACGCGGCGCGTCTGATCATGCTGGACGATGCGGATGTCATGGTAGCAGGCGGTGCCGAAAGCCCGATCAGTGAAATTGGAATTGCGGGTTTCAATGCCTGTAAAGCCCTTTCCACTGCGCGTCGGGATGATCCTGCGAAGGCTTCTCGCCC
>JAHEFH010000002.1 GCA_024640245.1 Paracoccaceae bacterium
GATAGGCGATGTCGACGAACGGCATCAGGTTCTTGCGCAGGATAAGGTCGGTCAGGGCCTGCCACTGGGTGTGGTTCAGGTTGGCGCCTGTCGGGTTGTGGCAGCAGCCGTGCAGCAGCACTACGTCGCCATCGGCCGCGGTTTCGAGGTCGGCCATCATGCCGTCGAAATCGACCGAACCGGTGCCGGAGTTGAAATATCGATAGGGTTTCGTCACCATTTTCAGGTGTTTCAGGATTGACAGGTGGTTCGGCCATGTTGGATCGCTGACCCAGACGGCGGGGCTTTTTCCGGTCAACTGGACCAGTTCCAGTATCTGGTGCACCGCGCCGGTGCCGCCCGGCGTGGCTGCAAAGGACAGACGGCCGGAGTCCACGCTGTGTCCCAGAACCAGATCGGCCATCGTTTGATGGAATCCCGCGTCGCCGGTTAGCGACGTATAGGTTTTGGTATCCTCCATCTCCCACAACTTCTTCTCTGCGGCCTTGACTGCGCGCATCACCGGCGTCAGGCCGTTCGGGTCCTTGTAGACGCCGACGCCGAGATCGATTTTGTGCTTGCGCTCGTCGGCACGGTACAGTTTCGCCAGGCCGAGGATCTTATCTTCGGGTTGTGGTTGGAGGTTGTTCAGCATCTTACTGTCCTTTTGCAGAGACTGTTTTTTGAAATGCGGGTTCAGTCGGCTTTACCCGTCTCGATCGGTAATTCCCGGTTCTGGCCCCATTCGGTCCACGAGCCGTCGTAAATTGCCACGTCCCGGTGCCCGAGCTTTTCCAGCGCCAGTGCCAGAACTGCCGCAGTTACGCCAGAGCCGCAAGAGGTAATTACAGGTTTGTTCAGGTCGACACCCGCTTCTTCAAAAACAGCGCGCAGTTCATCGTCTGATTTCAGTGTTCCGTCATCGGTGAGCAACGCCTTGAAGAAAACGTTGCGAGAGCCGGGGATATGACCGGAGCGCAGACCGGCGCGCGGTTCGGGCACTTCGCCGCGAAACCGTGCGGGCGCACGGGCATCGACGATCTGGGTGCCGTCGTCTCGGGTCGCCTGTAAAACCTGTTCGGCAGAGCGCACGCGGCGCTCGTCCATGCGGGCGGTCAGGGTTGCGGGTCGCGGTGTCTCCGGTACGGTCGCCACGACACGGCCCTCGGCCATCCATTTCGGCAGTCCGCCTTCGAGTACGGCCACATTTGAAATTCCCATGGCCCGCAGCAGCCACCAGACCCGGGCGGCTGAAAACAGGCCCTGCGTGTCGTAGACGACGACGGCATTGTCCTGCCCGATACCCAGCGCCGCGACCTGACGGGCGAACTGTCCGGCGTCCGGAACCATATGCGGCAGGTCCGATGACTGGTCCGATGTCGCGTCGATGTCGAAAAACTGTGCCTGCGGAATGTGGCAGGACCGGAACTCCGCGCCGGGATCGCGATTGTCCGCCGGCATATGCCAGGACCCGTCCAGAATTCTTAGCGCGGGATCATCCAGATGCCGCTCAAGCCAATCCGTCGTGACCAGAAAATCAGCGGGGGTCAGGGGCATGTGCGGTTCCTCTTTGAGTCGGGAAGGTCGGTTAACGGTGATCGCGCAGAAGGCGGGCCTTTTGCTTGGCCCAGTCGCGTTTCTTTTCAGTTTCGCGCTTGTCGGCCAGCTTCTTGCCCTTGGCGATGCCCAGAAGCAGCTTGGCGATACCCTTGTCGTTGAAATACAGCTTCAGCGGCACGATCGTCATGCCCTCGCGGCTGGTATTCTGCCACAGCTTTGCCAATTCGCGCTTGCTGACCAGCAGCTTGCGGTGACGGCGTTCTTCGTGGCCGAAGGTCTTGGCCTGCTCATAGGCGGGAATATAAGAGTTGATCAGCCACAGTTCGCCCTGTTCGACGTTGGCATAGCTTTCGGCGATATTGGCGTGGCCCTTGCGCAGGGATTTGACCTCGGACCCCAGCAGCATTATGCCGGCCTCGATCGTGTCCTCGATGGCATAGTCGTACCGGGCGCGCCGGTTCTCGGCGACCAGCTTGTTGTTCGGGTCAGATTTTTTGCCTTGTGCCATTAGTCTGCTATTCGTTTTCCGGCCAGTGTCCGCATTTCCGCATCCGTAGGGGCTTCCCACAGCGATTCGATAAAGTCAAACATCTCGCGTGTGACCTCGAATTGAAAGGTCTCGGCTTTTTCGGCGTTTCGCTTCTGGACGCGGGACCAGCGAACCTCGGTCGGGACATCGATAAAATGCAGGCGCACCGGATAGCCATTTTCATTTGCCCAGCCCACGAAAATATCGCGTTCCTTCTTGTTTGTCAGGCCGCAGTCGAACACGGGCGGCACACCCAGCGGCACAAGTTGTCCGGCGATGTTTCGCATCTGGGTGCAGTTGCGCTGCACGCGGTCATAAAACCAGTCGAAGCGCAATTCGGGCGGCTGGTCCATATTGTGCAGAGTCTGCATCCACTCATCTATCGAAAACCGGACGCCGCCGACGGACTTCGCCAGCGCCTCCGAATAGGTCGATTTGCCCGCGCCGGTAGCGCCGCAGACGAGGTGTATGTAGAAATCGCCGTCGGACATTGCCTAGTCGATCAGCCCCGCGAAACGCATTGCCTCGTCGATCCGCTCCTTGGTGCCGTCGGTCAGGGGGGTCAGCGGCAAGCGGACCTCTTCGGAACAGCGGCCGAGTTTCGACAGGGCGTATTTCGCACCGCAAACACCGGGTTCCAGAAAGATCGCAGTGTGCAGAGGCATCAGCTGGTCCTGATAGTCCAGCGCCCTGGTGTAGTCGCCTTCCAGCGTTGCATTCTGGAATTCGGCGCATAGTTTCGGCGCAACGTTCGCGGTAACCGAAATACAGCCGACGCCGCCATGCGCGTTGAAGCCCAGCGCCGTCGCATCCTCGCCCGAGAGCTGGATGAAATCGGCGCCGCAGGTCGCGCGCTGTTCGCTGACCCGCTCGAGCTTGCCGGTCGCGTCTTTCACGCCGATGATATTCTGGAGCTTGGCGAGTTCGCCCATCGTGCCGGGCATCATGTCGATGACCGAGCGGCCCGGAATGTTGTAGATGATGATCGGAATGCCGATATCGTTCAGCGCCGAGTAATGCGCGATCAGGCCGGCCTGGGTCGGCTTGTTGTAATAGGGTGTGACCACCAGCGCCGCGTCGGCGCCGACATCCTTGGCAAACCGGACCAGCCGCTGCGCCTCGAGCGTGTTGTTCGATCCGGCGCCGGCGATTACCGGAACGCGGCCTGCTGCGGTTTCAACAACCAGACGGATCGTGGCCTCGTGCTCTTCGTGGCTGAGCGTCGGGCTTTCACCCGTCGTGCCGACCGGAACCAGTCCGTGCGAGCCTTCCGCAATCTGCCATTCCACCAGATTCTTGAGGGTCGCATCGTCAACCTTGCCGTTTTTCATCGGCGTGACGAGTGCTGGCATTGAACCTTGAAACATAGGAAACCCTCCTTGAAATGGTGAATCGTTGCTTCCTTACAGGGAAACGAGCGAAACGTAACGGTGAAAATTAAAATTACCAATATCAGTCTAGGAAAATCGCCGGAATTTCGATATCAAGAGACCTGATTTTCAGCGAGGCTGAACGTGTATCGGCAATTTTGTCTGTTCCTGTGTACCTTGGTGCTGTGCTTTGCGCCCGTTTCGGTGTTTTCCAAATCACAAGAGGAAAACGGCGACCTGTTATCCTCCGCGCTGGCGGCCATGGCCCAGAAAGACTGGGTGACGGCCGGACACCTTGCCGCCCAGATCAGCGATCCCGTCGCGTCTGACCTGGTGGTCTGGGAACGGCTGCGCCAGAGCGAGGGCAGCTGGGATGAATACGAGAAATTTCTGGCAGGGCATGCGGACTGGCCCGGGCTGGCCCGGTTGCGCCGTGCGGGCGAGGAAGTGATCCCGCGCGACCACGATCCTGCCAGTGTAAGGCGTTTTTTTGAGGGCAACCCGCCGCAGACCGGCACCGGATCGTTGCGACTGGCCGAGGCTCTGCAATCGCAGGGCCGGACAGCCGACGCCCGTGCCGAAGTAATTCGCGCATGGCGCGACATGTCGCTGCAACCGCACGAAGAGGCGGAGTTGCTGGACCGCTTTGGCGGGGTGCTCTCGCGCTATCATCAGGACAGGCTCGACAACCTGCTGTGGGACGGCCAGACCCGCGCCGCCGAGAGAATTCTGGGACTTGTCACCGATCCGCAGGCCAGATTGGCCAAAGCGCGGATCGGACTTCAGCGCGCGGTCAAGGGCGTGGACGGATTGATAAATTCCGTACCCAAGAGCTTCTCCGACGATCCGGGCCTGGCATTCGACCGGTTCATGTGGCGCGTCAAGAAAGAGCGTTGGGATGAAGCCGAGGCGCTGCTGCTTGAACGCAGCGGCACGGTCGAATCGTTGGGCCGCCCCGAAAGCTGGTCGAACCGGCGGCGCGGTTTTGCGCGGCGCGCCATGCGGGCCGGAGACGCAAATCTTGCCTATCTTCTGGCCAGCCAGCACGGGCTTACCTCGGGCGAGAATTATGCAGATCTGGAGTGGCTGTCAGGCTATATCGCGCTGACCTATCTGAAATCTCCTGAACAGGCGCTGACGCATTTCACCCGTTTCCAGAACGCGGTGGATTCTCCGATCAGCCTCGGGCGCGCCGGCTACTGGGTCGGGCGCGCCTACGAGGCGCTGGGGCAAGGTAAGGAGGCCATTCAGGCATACAAACTCGGCGCGGGTTTCCAGACCAGCTTCTACGGGCAGCTGGCGGCGGAGCGTATCGACGTGTCCTCGGATGCCAGCCTGACCGGAAAGGCCGATTTCCCGAATTGGCGCAAAGCCGGATTTGTCAGTTCCGGCCCGATCCGCGCGGCACTGTTGCTGAACCATGCGCAGGAACAGCAGATGATGCGCTGGTTTTTTACCCATGTCGCCGAGACACTCGACCAGACCGGCCTCTTGCAGCTGTCTCAACTGGCGTTGGAGCTTGACCGGCCGCACGTTGCGCTGGGCGTCGCCAAAGAGGCCGCGAAGCGCGGCATCGTCCTGCCGGAATCCTATTTTCCGGTCACCGATCTGGCGACTTATTCCGTCGACGTCGATCCGGAAGTCGCGATGTCGATCGCGCGCCGCGAAAGCGAGTTGAACGAGGCAGCCGTCAGCCCCGCCGGCGCGCAGGGCCTGATGCAGATCATGCCGGGAACCGCGCGCGACGTGTCACGCGATCTGGGTATCGAGTATTCCAAGGCGCGGCTGACGTCCGACTGGCGTTATAACGCCAGACTAGGTACCGCCTACCTGGGCAGCTTGCTGAAACTGTACGACGGATCCTACCTGCTGGCCTTCGCCGCCTATAATGCAGGACCGAACCGCGTGGCTGAATGGATCGAGGAATACGGAGATCCGCGCGACAGCGTCATCGATAAAGTCAACTGGGTCGAACATATCCCCTATCGGGAAACCCGTGACTATGTGATGCGCGTGATGGAATCGCTGCACGTCTATCGCGCCCGTCTGAGCGGCCGCGCACAGCCGCTGCGGATCACGCAGGATATGTCACGCGGCTGAGCGTTCGCGAAAGATCGTGAACATTCCTGCCAGTATGATCAGCCCGCCGCCCAGCACAGTTGGCCAGCGCAGGGACTCGTCGAATACCGTCAGGCCGATGGTCGAGGCAAAGACCAGTTGCAGATAGGCGAAGGGCTGCACGACGCCTGCCTCTGCCACCGCATAGCATCTGATCAGGCTGTAGTGCCCCGCAGCGCCGGTGACGCAGAGCGCGCCCATCCAGTACCAGTCCGACAGGATCATCGGTTCCCAGAACCATACGCCGATAAAGGTCATGGCGACCGACCCGACGGCGCCTGTCCAGAAAAAGCTGGTCGCCGCGGTGTCCTTGCGGGCCGCGTAACGGGTAAGCAGGCCGTAAAGTGCGAACAGAACGGCCGAAACGAACGGGATAAGCGCGTAAGGGCTGAAGACATGCACGCCCGGTTGCAGGATGATGATCATGCCGATGCAACCGACGCCGATGGCGGTCCAGCGCCGCCAGCCCACCTTTTCGCCCAGGACCGGCCCCGACAGAGCCGCGATCACCAAGGGATAGCCCGCGAAAATCGCATGGCTCTCGACCAGCCCGAGATAGACGAAACCTGCGATCATGATGCAGATCTCTGTGATCAGCAACAATCCGCGAAAGGTTTGAAGCAGCGGCTGTTTCGTCGCCACAACCTGCCGCAACCCGCCGAACTGGACCTGCGCCAATGCGATGACGAAAGCTCCGAAAAACCAATAGCGGATCATCACCACCATGAAGATATTGTATTCGGACGCCAGGTGCCGCGAAATGCCGTCCTGTACGGCGAAGATGAATGTCGCGGCAATCATCAGTATAATGCCCTGACGGGCATTCTGTTCATTCATGGTCTGTGGCCTTGGTATGTTCCGACGGTCATGTGACGTTTACGACCGAATCCGGCCACCTTCATGACGTCAAAACCAGCGTTTGCCAAGGACAGTCTGACATGCCCCGCCGCGCTGTAGGTGGCGAGGGTGCCTTCCGGCTCCGTGTGCCGTCCCACCGCAGCCAACAGGTCGGCGCCCCAGAGTTCCGGATTCTTGGCGGGGCTGAACCCGTCGAGGAACCAAGCGTCAGCCGATCCGGTCCAGTCCGGCAGAGTTTCCCGCGCATCGCCAAGGATGATTTCGAGCCGGACATCCCCGGTTTCCAGAACTGCCTGACCCTCAGAGGCCATGCGCAGAAGGGGTGCAGCCAGTTCCGCCAATTCCGGCCAGTTTTCCAGCGCCCGGGACATGTCTTCGGCCCGCATCGGGAACGCCTCGAAACTGGTGAAGTGGAGCGTCCCTTTGGTGCCGCTTTCGCGCCACATCTGCCGTGCGGCGAGGAAATTCAGGCCGGTTCCGAAGCCCAGTTCGGCGATCCGGAACCCGTCGCGGAACCGCTCCGGCAGGCGGTTACCGGCCAGGAACACATGCCGCGTTTCATCCAGTCCGTTATCGACCGAATAATAGGGGTCGTCGAAACGGGTCGCGATGGGCACGCGGTCCTCGCGCCATGTCAGTTGCGCGGATTGTGTCTGGTCGGAACTTGCCATATCGCCTATGACCTCGGGAAATTCACGCCAACATAAGAGGTAATGCGCAAATGGCAATGGCTGGAACATGGGACATTGCAGTGGTCGGCGGCGGCATATTCGGCCTCGCTTGTGCCTATAGTTGCGCACGACGCGGTCTGCGGGTGGCGCTGTTCGACAAGGGGCGTACAGGCGGCAAGGCAAGCGGCGGCATCGTCGGCGCCATGGCCCCGCATGTGCCGGAGCAATGGAATCCGAAAAAACAGTTCCAGTTCGAGGCGCTTTGCAGTGCGGATGGATTCTGGTCCGAGGTTGACGCGGCTTCCGGCCTGTCCTCGGGCTTTGGCCGGATCGGACGGTTGGTACCGGTGATTGACGAACGCGGCTTGGAACTGGCGCTGTCGCGGCGGCAGGGCGCTGCGGAACTGTGGGGTGACCGGTTCGACTGGACCCATCTGCCGGAAGGACACGACCTGATCGCCGCGAAGGCCGCGCCATTCGGGGTGGTGCGTGACACGTTGTCAGGGCGTATTTATCCGGCACTGGCTTGCGCTTCACTGCGCGCGGCGTTCGTTGCGGTGGGCGGTGAAGTTTTCGAGGGCCATGCAGTGGACGAGATTTCCTCAGGCCGGATCGCGGGCCCGTGGGGTGTCGTGTCTGCCGAAAAAGTCATCCTTGCCTCGGGTGTCGAAGGTTTTGCCATGATAGAACGCTGGACCGGACGCCGCGCCGGATCGGGCGTCAAAGGGCAAGCGGCCCTGCTGGAGTGCGATCTGGGGTCCGCGCCGCAGATCTATGCCGACGGTATCTACATTGTGCCGCATGCGAACGGGACGGTGGCGGTGGGGTCCACCAGCGAGAACACGTTCGCTGACGCCACGACGACGGACGGGCAACTCGACGATATACTTTTTCGTGCACGCGCCATTTGCCCGGTCCTTCAGGCGGTTATCGTGAAACAGCGCTGGGCCGGTCTTCGCCCCAAGGCGCGCCGCCGCGATCCGATGCTTGGGCCTGTGCCGGGACAGGACGGCGTTCTGGCCGCGATGGGCGCTTTCAAGATCGGGTTTGGCATAGCGCACAAGGTCGGGGAAGTTTTGGCGGATTTTGCAACGGACGTGCCGGTGGACCTGCCTGACAGCTTCACCGTCGGGCACCATATTTCCTAGGTCCGCTCCGCCTCGGTCCGCAAATCTTCCATCAGCGAGGTCAGCACTTTCAGGTAGCGTTCGTTTTCCAGGTTGCCGTGTTCATCGAATTCCTTGCGGGCCATTGCGACCAGAACCTCCGGCCCCTGCAACAGGCGCGTGTTGAACGGCGCCAAGGCCAGCCGCAGCGAATAGTTCGCCCGTGCGCCGCCGGTGCGACCGGCGGCGGCGTTGATGATCGCAACGGGCTTGTGCTTCCACGGGCTACCTTCGGTCCGGCTCACCCAGTCGAGCGCGTTTTTCAGCACACCCGGCAGGCTCTGGTTGTATTCGGGACTGGCGATGATCACGGCGTCCGCCGCAGCGATCTGGTCCGAAAGGGTCTGCACCTCGGCCGGAATGCCTTCCGATTGCTGCAGATCGTTGTCAAACAGCGGGAACCGGATATTGGCAAAAGTGAATTCGCTGGGCCCGAACATCCCCGCCGCCAAATGCAGAAGCTTGGTGTTGTAGGATTCTTTTCGCAGTGATCCGGAAATTCCCAGAAGTTTGAGCGTTTTCATTCGGGCCATTGTCCTTTGCGCCTGTAGCCGGTCGGGTTCCCCCATAACATGGAGGGAAACCCGGCTTTGGCAAATGGCGATCGCAAGACTTCTTGCCGCCTGCTCATTTGGGCCTGTTTGTCTCTACGATTTCGAGGATCTTGGTGATCCATTCGCCCAGCAACGGAATGAAATCGACGTGGCTGACCATCTGCGAAAGGATCGATATCACGATATACACGATCACAGTCGCACCGACCAGCGAGCCGAAGCCGAAAGACATGCCGCGCACGACGTTGTACCAGACCATGCGCGCCCAGCTGTTCTGGGTGCGCATGAAATGATGCTCGCTGATGCGCTTGATCTCGGTCAGCAGCGGGTCTTCGTCCGGATCGACAAGCTTGGGTTTGCGGGCCATCAATACTCCACTCCGATCTGCGCCTTGATGCCGGACCGGAACGGGTGCTTGACCAGTTCCATCTCGGTTACCAGATCGGCGATTTCGATCAGCTCGTCCTTGGCGTTGCGCCCGGTAAGAACGACATGCGTCATCTCGGGTTTTTCCTCGTTCAGGAATTTCACCACGTCGTTGATGTCGATGTAGTCATAGCGGATCGCGATGTTGATCTCGTCCAACAGGACCATGGAATTTGACGGATCGCGGATCAGTTCCTTGGCCTTGGCCCATGCGGCCTGCGCCATTTCCGTGTCGCGGGTCTTGTCCTGGGTCTCCCAGGTGAAGCCCTCGCCCATGGTGTGGAATTCGCACTGGTCGGAAAATTTCGACAGGATCAGGTCGCGCTCTCCAGTGCTCATGCCGCCCTTGATGAACTGGACCACGGCGCATTTCAGCCCATGCGCGATATGGCGGAAGATCATGCCGAAGGCGGCCGAGGACTTGCCCTTGCCCTTACCGGTATGAACGATGATCAGACCTTTCTTTTCGGTCTTCGTCGCCATGATCTTGTCGCGCGCGGCCTTTTTCTTGGCCATTTTCATCGCGTGGCGTTCAGTGTCTTCGGTCATGCGGTCCGCTCCCTAGAATAACAGTTTGACGATTATAGGGGCTAATATTGCGGTTGCCAGCGCATTCAGCCCCATGCCGGTTCCAGCGAAAGCGCCGGCCTCTTCGTTGACCTGAAAGGCCCGCGCCGTCCCAATGCCGTGACTGGCGATGCCGGTGGCAAATCCGCGTGCGCGCCAGTCCCTGATCCGCAGCAGGTTCAGCAGCGGCGTGGCGATGATCGCGCCGGTGATCCCCGTCAGGATGACAAGCACCGCGGTCAGGGTCGGCGATCCGCCGATGCTCTCGGAAATACCCATGGCCACCGGAGCAGTCACGGATTTCGGCGCCAGCGACAGCAGCACGTCCGGACTTACGCCCATGGCCCAGCCGATGCCGAGTGCACTGAGGATCGCAGTCGTGGACCCGGCAATAAGCGCCACGGTCATCGGTACCAGCGATTTGCGCACCGATTTCAGGTTTGTATAGAGCGGAACAGCCAGACAGATTGTCGCCGGTCCAAGCATGAAATGCACGAATTTGGCACCCTCGAAATAGGACTCATAGGGCGTCCGGCTAGCGAACAGGGTCAACGCCAGCAAGATCACCGCGATTAGCACCGGATTGACCCATGGCCTGCGACCGCTGGCCTTGTAGAGTGCGTCGCCGACGGCATAGGCCGCCAGTGTAGCGGTAAGCCACAGCAGCGGTTCTCTTGAAAGGTAGGTCCAGATATCGACGAAGTCAGTCATCGTTCTGCCCCGTCAGTCTGGCCGTTAGCGTAAAGGCCAGCGCTCCGACCGCAATTGCGGCGGCGGTGCTGGCGACAATTGCGATGACCAGCGGTATCAGGTCGGTGCCGAGCGCGTTGATGTGGCCGACCACCCCGACCCCGGCAGGCACGAACAGCAGTGACAGGTGCTGCAGCAATCCGGTCGCCGTGCTGCGGACCAGTTCGGCGACTTTCGGGACCAGAACCATCAGCAGAAGGAACAGCGCCATGCCCAGAACCGGACCGGGAATGATCAGGCCGGTGGTGCGGGCGACAACCTCGCCGATCAGTTGCATCGCGAGGATCAGGGTCAGGGCATGGATCAAGGGGACGCGTCCTTCGTTGCAGAGTGCGGATACTTTGGCAGATCATCGGCAATATGCAACCACGGCAGCTTTTCGGCATAATGGACGTGGAATTCGGGGACGAAGGCGGAGGGGTCGTCCAGCGACGCGGCATAGAGGTGGATTTCGCCCGCGTAGCGCTCTGCCTGAAAGGCCATGGGCGAGCCGCAGGTTCCGCAAAAGCGGCGGCTGACGCCGGGCGAGGAATGGAAGGTCTGCGGTACCGCGCCGGTCCAGGCGAAATTTTCCAGAGGAACACCGATATAGGCCGTCACCGGCGCCGCGCAGTTGCGCCGGCAATCGTCGCAGTGGCAATAGCAGGCCCAGGTTTCGGCACCCGAATAGCGCCATGTCACCGCACCGCACAGGCAATGCCCGGTTTTTGTCACCGCAGTTCCTCCAGCCTTGCCCGCGCCGAGTTCGACTTCGGGGTCCACAGGCCGCGCTCTATGGCTTCAGCCATCCGGTCCGCGATTTCCTTCAAGGCAGGGGCGTTGTTCTGTTCAATGAAATCCCGCGTGTCATCATCCCCCAGAAACGCCCCGTAGACCAACTCGAAGTGATGGTTCTTGACGGCTCCGGTGGTGGCGGAGAAGGCGAACAGGTAGTCCACCGTTGCCGCGATCTCGAAAGCGCCTTTGTAGCCGTGGCGTTTCACGCCGTCGATCCATTTGGGATTGACCACGCGGGACCGGACGACGCGTCCGATCTCTTCGTCCAGCGTGCGGATCACGGGGCGCTCGGGGCGGGAGTGGTCGTTGTGATAAACTGGGCGGTCGCGCCCTTGCAGGTGGGACACGGCCGCCGCCGCGCCGCCTTCGAACTGGTAATAGTCATCGCTGTCCAGCAGGTCGTGTTCACGGTTGTCCTGATTTTGGACCACCGCCTGAACCGTCGACAACCGCGCCGTCAGCGCCTCTTTGGCGCGGCGTCCGTCGGCATCCTTGCCGTAGGCGTAGCTGCCCCAGTTCAGATAGCTCTCGGCCAGATCGGATTTATCGCCCCAGAGGCGCTCGTCGATCATCGCTTGCAGGCCCGCGCCATAGGCGCCCGGCTTGGAGCCGAAGACGCGGAAGGCGGCATCATTTGAACCCTCGGCGCGGAACTGGGCGGCGGCGGGGTTCATGTCGTCCGGTTCGTCCAGTTGCATGATGGCGCGCGCGGCGCTGTCCACCAGTGCGATCTGTTGCGGGAAGGCGTCGCGGAAAAATCCGGAAACCCGCAGGGTCACGTCGACGCGCGGGCGGTCCAGAACCGACAGGGGTGTGATCTCAAAGCCGGTCACGCGGCGGTTGGCGGCGTCCCATTGCGGACGCGCACCCATCAGCGCCAGCGCTTGCGCGATGTCGTCGCCGCCGGTGCGCATGTTGGCCGTGCCCCAAGCCGTCAGAAGGATCGATCGCAGCCAGTCGCCGTGATCCTGCAAGTGCCGCTCGATCAGCAAGTTTGCGGATTTGGCGCCCAGCGCCCAAGCTGTGGGCGTCGGGATCGCACGGCTGTCGACCGAGAAAAAATTCCTCCCCGTCGGCAGGACGTCCAAACGTCCGCGCGTCGGCGCGCCCGATGGCGCGGGCTCGACAAACCGACCGTCCAGCGCGGTCAGAAGGCCGGAAATCTCGGACGGGCCACAAGCCTTGACGGCAGGGCGCACGGTTTCCTTGACGCCTTGCAGAACCGCTTGTGTCAAGGGCCAGCCACCGGCCGCCTGCCCGTCGAGCAGGTTGGAGGCCAGCATCTCGATCCGCTCCACCGTATCGCCGTTACTGCGCCAGACGGCATCCGAGACAGCCGCCAGCGCGGTTGGTTTTGGTCCTAAGTAACGGGCCGAGAGGCTGCAATCCAACGGATCAAGTGATAGATTAAGATCGACTGCTAAAGCCCTTTGTAGGCTTGCATTTCCTTTTTTTCCATCATTGCGCGGAACGCGAACTAGACTCTGTACGAGATCGCGTTCGAGTCGTCCCTGTGGGGACTGACCGAAAATATGCAGCCCGTCGCGTATCTGCGCCTCTTTCAGGTCGCAGAGATATTCATCGAGCTTGGCCAGATCCCCGGCCTCGTCCGACCCCTGCATTCCGGCATCCTGATCGATGCCGGTGGCTGCGGTCAGTGCCAGGATCTCGCGCCGCAAGTGGGTCAGGCGGCGGGGATCGACGCCGGCAGCCTCGTAATATTCATCTACCAGAGCCTCCAGATCGCGCAGCGGCCCGTAGGATTCGGCCCGCGTCAGCGGTGGCGTCAGGTGGTCAATGATTACCGCTGAAGCGCGGCGCTTGGCCTGAGTCCCTTCGCCCGGATCGTTGACGATGAAGGGATAGATATGCGGATAGGGGCCGAGCGCGGCCTCGGGCCAGCACTCTTCGGACAGGGCCACGGCTTTGCCCGGCAGCCATTCGAGGTTGCCGTGCTTGCCCATGTGGATATAGGCCTGTGCGCCGAATCTCGCGCGCAGCCAGAAATAGAACGCCAGATAGTTGTGCGGCGGAACCAGATCGGGGGCGTGATAAGTGTCTTTCGGGTCGATGTTATAGCCGCGCGCGGGCTGCACGCCGACCACGACATTGCCGAAACTCAGGACCGAAAGGGCAAAGCCGTCCTCACCCAGAAACGGGTCGGCATCGGGCCTGCCCCAGCGTGCCTCCATCGCTTCGCGCAGAGTCCATGGCAGGATTTCGTACTGGGCCAGATAGTCGGCCAGTTGCAGGCGTTCGCCACCCTCGCGCTTGGCGCGGTCGGTCAGCCAGTTGGTTGGCCCTGCGAGTATCCTGTCCATCAGCGCGTTGCCGTCGACCGGCAGGTCGCGGGTCGCATAACCCCTCGCGGCCATTTCGTTCAGGACATGCACCGTGCCCGCAGGCGTATCGAGGCCGACACCGTTGGCAAGCCGACCGTCCTTGTTGGGATAGTTGGCGAGTATCAGCGCCACCTTGCGATCCGACGGCACGGTGTGGCGCAATCGCGCCCAGTTCTGCGTCAGGTCGGCGACGAATTCGACACGGTCGCCACGCGCGCGATAAGCGGCGATCGGGCATTGCGTCGCCTCGTCGAAGAACGCCTCGCCCTTGAAGGAGATGGCGCGCGAGAGGATGCGGCCGTCGACTTCCGGCAGGGCGACGTTCATCGCGATATCGCGGGCCGACAGGCCGTTCAACCCGTCTTCCCAGCTCTGTTCGGACGCGCCCGACAGGACGACTTGAAACACCGGCGCAGATTGCGCTTCTGGCATGGTCAGCGGGTTCGACGGCTGGTTGGCTTCGTCCCCCTGATGCGGCGAGCCGACGGCGAAGCTGGTACAGTTCAGGATAACCGAGGGCGGGGCCTGTTCGAACAGGCTTTGCAAGGTCGCCACGGAAATCGGGTCTTTTAGCGAGGCGACGAACACCGGCAGCGGGTTCAGCCCACGCCGCAGTAGCGCCTTGACCAGACGGTTGACCGGATGCAGGCCGGCACCCTGCACCAATGCCCGGTAAAAGGTGATCGGCACCACCGGTGCGCCGTCGGTCCAGTGCTCGCGAAGCTGCGCCAGATCAGCGATGCCGGTTCCGGGCCAGTAGACACCAGCGCGTAGCAGCGGTTTCGCCGCCGCGGGCTTTTCCGCCCCAGTGAGCATGGCGTCGGCATAGCGCAGAAAGTTTGCGGAATTTTCCGGCCCGCCCTCGACCATATAGGCCCAGAGGTTTTCCCAGTCCTCGCGCGGCACCGTCGACAAGCGCCACAGCTCGTCGTCGGGTTTGTCGTCGCCGGGAAGAGCGGCAAAGGCGACGCCCGCCTGTCCCAACCGTATCGCGTATTGCTCCAACCCGTATTTCCAATAGCCCCTGCCGCCGAGGACGCGGGCGATCACCAGCTTCGATTTCGTGGCGCAATTGTCCAGATGCAGATCGGCGGACATCGGGTGCTGCAAATGGGTCAGGTTGGCTAGGCGTAGGCTGCCGATTGTATCACCTAGATCGGCGCGGGCCTCGGACAGGGCCGCCAGTTCTGTATCAGCGGCGGAAATGAAGACTACATCGGCAGGTGTCTGCCCCGGATCGACGGGTTCGGACCCGTCGTCGATCGACCCCGGTGTGGCGGCGAGCAGATGCATCAGCCGAGCCTCTTTTCCATGAAGAGGCTGGCGGGGTGGTCTTGGTAATCGCCGAAGCGGTCACATTCAACATAGCCACGCGCGGCATAGAGAGCCATCGCTGCGGCCAGTTTCGGACCGGTTTCCAGCCGCATGACACTTAGTCCTGCCGCCTTGGCCATTTCCTCAAGGTGATCCATCAAGGCTTTGGCGACACCCAGACCGCGCGCCGAATTCGGCACATACAACCGTTTGACTTCGGCATAGTCGCTGTACCGCACCATCGCCACGCAGCCGGTAGCAACGCCGTCCTTGCGGGCCACGAGGAAATCCACTTCCGGCCGGTCGAGTTCTTCGGCGGTGAAGGTGAAGCATTCGTCAGCGGTATAGACCTCGCGCAGGGCCGCTTCCGATCCTTCGATCAGCCGCCGGCCGTCGTCGGTCAGCGGGTTCTCCGTCGATATGGCGAGCGCGCTCACGCCACCAGCGCGGCCGTGATCGCCGCCTGATCCAGCCCTGCCTGACCGATAACGACCAGACGGGTTTGGCGCGCTTCGCCGCTGGCGAAGGGCCGGTCGAAATAGCTGTCGACGCGGGGACCGACCGCTTGCAGGGTCAGGCGCATCGGCTTTCCGGATACGGCCGCAAATCCCTTGAGGCGCAGGATGTCATGCGTGCGGATGACCTCGGCCACGCGCGTGGAATAGCTGGCTGGGTCGGTGATTTCACCCAGTGACACGACGAAGGACTGAAACTCGTCATGGCCGTGTTCGTGGTGATGGTCATCGTCGTCATGGTGGTCATCATCATGGTCGTGGTGATGATGGTGCACTTCGTGGCGGGCGTCTACGTCGGCTTCGGCGCCGATGCCCTGACCCAGCAGAACATCGACCGGAAGGGCGCCCATGCTGGACTTGACCACCTGCACTCCGGCGCGGCTTTCGGCTTTCAGGCGGGCAACAAGCGTTGCAACGTCGGCTTCGCTCATCAGGTCGGCCTTGTTGACGACGATCATGTCGGCACAGGCGATCTGGTCCTCGAACAGTTCGGACAGGGGAGTCTCGTGATCCAGATTGTCGTCGAGCTTGCGCTGGGCATCGACGGCCTCGACCGAATGGGCGAAACGGCCCTCGGTCACGGCCTTGCCGTCGACCACGGTCACGACGCTGTCGACCGTGACGCGCGTCGAGATTTCCGGCCAGTTGAAGGCGCGGACAAGCGGTTGCGGCAGGGCCAGGCCGGAGGTCTCGATCACGATATGATCGGGCTTGCGGTCGCGTTCCAGCAACTTCTGCATGGTCGGGATGAAATCGTCGGCAACGGTGCAGCAGATGCAACCGTTCGAGAGCTCCATGATATCGTCTTCGGAGCATGTCTCGTCGCCGCAGCCTTTGAGGATATCGCCGTCAACGCCGAGGTCGCCGAATTCGTTGATGATCAGTGCAATGCGTTTTCCTTCGGCATTCTGCAGCATGTGCCGGATCAGCGTGGTTTTGCCCGCGCCGAGAAAGCCCGTAACGACGGTTGCCGGAATTTTTTGAGCCATGACAGAATCCTTCTGTGAAATATTTGTTCGGTTTCGGTCGCCCCCGCCCGGCGGGGGCAAAGCGTGTTCTACGATTGCGCCGGTCTGGTCCAGAAATACGCGGCGGCCAGACCCAGGATGGTCCAGCTAGCCGCGGCGACGCCCAGAGATGCGGTGGCGAACTGCGCCGACAGTTCCGGTGGCGCGATGCCGAAATAGGTGTCCAGATGCGGTGCGCCGACAAGCTGCGGTAACAGGATCAGACCTGCGCCAGCAAGACCCTTTACCAAATCGCCGCCAAAGGCAATCAGGGCCAGCCCAGCGACCGAAGAGGCCGCGGTTGCCACCCACCAGATCTGGCGCGCGACCAGATCGGCCGCCATTGCGCCAGGCAATTCAGGCGGCAGGCCCACGGCAGGGGCAAGCTGGACCGCGAGAAAACCGGCCAGACCCCAGACCAACCCGCCTCGCAGGGTCACTTCGTGCCCGCGGCGCGCCGCCAGGGCGAAGCCTGCGACCATCAGCAGGGCGAATCCGGTATATGTCACCAAATCCATGGCCAGCGTCAGCGCGTGCCGCATCGATTGACCGGCCAGCGATACGCCGCCGGCGTCTGATTGCGGCGCGCTACCGGCGGCGAAATGCATTCGCGCGCCGGTCTCGAAAAGCTCGCCCTCCAGCAGCAGCGGCGTCACGAACAAAAGTTGCAACACCGCCGCGCACAGACCTGCAACGAGTCCAGCGAATACGGCGCTGGAAACCAGATGTTTTGTCATGGTTTGCTTAAAGGTTGCTCAGTGGCAAGGAAAAGCAATGGCATGGCGCGAGTCGTGCGCGACGTCATGCAGAACCGAAGCATGCGCAAAACCGGCCAGAAACACCAGCACGAGGCCAGCGAAGGCGGTCAGAAGGATACCGGCGACGTCCGTGTCGACGCGCGATGTGGTTTGGGTCACTGTTGTCATGGTCTCTCCTTTTCCCGTCACACCCGACAGGAGTTACAAGTTGCTTGCAGGGCTGGTCTCCTGACTTGCGGATCAACGCGCCTGACCTTCCTTCCCGGGTTTCCCCAGTGGTTTCCTTGGCCAGACCCTTTCCGCATACAGTCGCGGGGGCGGTTGTGGCTTCGGGTTCCTGATACAGGTCAACCCTTCCACATTCCCATTTCATCCCCGGACGTTTGGACGCCATGTTGGGGAACCATGCCTGATACACATGCCGTGATCAGGATGCCAGCGTCAAGCAAAATTCCGACGTATGCGTCCCGAAACACGGCATTTCGGGATATGGAATCGGTACCGGCCGCGGAAGCGGTTTCAAAGGGATTCCGGAAAATCTTTCCAATATATTGTGGATAACTCCGCCGAAACCGCTATATGCGGGCGTTTTTTGTTGACTCGGGCAGGGGCCAGCATGGACTTTAGTCAAAATAAGAATCAACGGGGGCAATCCGTCCGTGCAGTTTAAAAAGCTACGTCTTACCGGCTTCAAGAGTTTCGTCGACCCGACGGAACTGGTGATAGCCGACGGCCTGACAGGGGTCGTCGGACCGAACGGCTGTGGCAAGTCGAACCTGCTGGAAGCGTTGCGCTGGGTCATGGGCGAAAACCGCCCGACCGCGATGCGCGGCGGCGGCATGGACGATGTGATCTTTGCGGGGGCTTCGTCGCGCCCGCCGCGAAACTATGCCGAGGTCGCGATCTCTATCGACAACTCCGACCGGACCGCGCCGCCAGCCTTCAACGACAGTGATGTGCTGGATGTGGTGCGCCGGATCACCCGAGACGTCGGATCCGCCTACAAGGCCAACGGCAAGGATACCCGCGCCCGCGACGTGCAGATGCTGTTCGCCGATGCCTCGACCGGCGCGCATTCGCCCGCGCTGGTGCGACAGGGACAGATCTCGGAACTGATCAATTCGAAACCGAAGGCGCGCCGCCGGATATTGGAAGAGGCTGCTGGGATTTCCGGCCTGTATCAGCGACGCCACGAGGCGGAGCTGAAACTGCGTGGGGCGGAAACCAATCTGGAACGGGTCGCCGATGTGATCGAGCAACTCGACAGCCAGCTGAATTCCCTGGCGCGTCAGGCGCGTCAGGCCCAGCGCTATCGCGAGATCGGCGACGAGTTGCGCAATTCCGAAGGGCTGTTGTTGTACCGCCGCTGGCGCGAGGCCGATGCTGCGCTGCAGGCCGCGACCGCCGAACTGACCGAAGCCACGAAAGCCGCAGCCGCCGCGCAATCGGCGGCCGTGCAGGCCGCGAAGGCCCGCGAAGACGCTGAAACAAAGGTGCCGCCGCTTCGCGAGGAAGAGGCGATCGCCGGCGCGGTTCTGCAACGCCTTCAGGTCGAGCGCGACACGCTGGCCGATCAGGAGGCGCGCGCGCGCCAGACGATCGAGACACTGCGGTCCCGTATCGACCAGCTGGGCAAGGACATCGAACGCGAAACCGGCCTGAACAAGGATGCCGGCGAAACCATCAAACGGCTCGATTGGGAGCTGTCGCAAATTCTCAAAGCGTCCGAGGGACAGGACGAGAAGGCCGAGCGCGCCAATGCGCAGGCCCGCGACGCCGCGTCCGTCATGCAGGAAAAGGAATCCGAACTGGATACCTTGTCTGAAGACGTGGCGCGGCTGTCAGCGCGGCACCAATCGGCGCACCGGATGCAGGAAGAGGCGCAATCGGTTCTGAAAAAACGTCAAGACCAGCAACAGGCGGCCGCGGCCTCTGTCCGTCAGGCGGCCGAAGGGCTGTCGGAGGCGGAGGACCGTCTGCAGGAGGCTTCCAGAACGCGGGCGATCGCGCAGGAAGCGTCCTTGCAGGCAGAGGCTGATCTTGACCGGATCGAACAACAGCGCAGTACCGCGCAGGCCGCTGACAGCGAGGCGCGCGCCAGCCTGTCCGAGGCTGAGGGCGAGGCCAACGCGCTGGGCGCCGAAGTGGGCGCGCTGGAGCGCGTGATTTCGCGTGACCGTGATCAGGGTGCGCAATTGCTGGACGAGGTTAGGGCCGCCAAGGGCTACGAGGCCGCTTTGGGTGCGGCGCTGGCCGACGACCTGAAAGCGCCGGTCGTGGGAGCCGACGGGGTTTCGGGCTGGGCCAAGCTGCCGGATTATTCCGATCACGCGGCGTTGCCGGCCGGTTCCGAACCATTGTCGGGCCATGTCAACGGGCCGGATGTTCTGACCCGCCGCCTGGGCCAGATCGGGGTGGTATCGCGCGAGGCGGGACCGCGCCTGCAGGCCGATCTTCGCCCCGGCCAGCGACTGGTCAGCATCGAGGGCGACCTGTGGCGCTGGGACGGGTTCCGTGCCAGTGCGGAGGATGCGCCGTCAACCGCAGCGCTGCGTTTGCAGCAGGTCAACCGTCTGGCCGATCTGCGCGAAGCCAGCAATACCGCCCGTGCCCGCATGGAGCAGGCACGTGCCGCATTCGATAAGGCCCATGCCGAGTTGCAGGAAACCATCGCTGCCGATCAGTCCGCGCGCGCGCGCCGCAAGGCCGCCGACGAGGCCGCGACGACCGCCACGCGGCAGATGTCGAGGGCCGAGGCTGACCGCGACATGCTGGCGGGCAAGCTGGAAACTATGAAGCTTGCCGAGCAGCGGCTGGAGGAAGAAACCCGTGCCGCGCAGGTTGCGGTAAAAGAGGCCGAGCAGGCAGTATCGCAATTGGAAGACCTGTCTTCGGCCCGCGCCAATGTTGATGCGATGAAGGTCGCGGTCGAGGCTGCGCGGATGACCATGCTTACCAAGCGCTCGCTGTTCGACGAGGTGCGCCGAGAGGGCGAACAGCGCACGAAGCGCCGGCAGGAAATTCTGAAAGAAGCCAGCGGTTGGCGGCATCGGCTGGAAACGGCGGAAAAGCGGATCGCCGAGTTGCAGGAGCGCAAGGTCACGTCGGAACAGGAACTGTCCGCAGCGCTTGCCGCGCCGGATGACATTGCCGCCAAACGGGCCGAAATATCGGACGCGATCACCAAGGCCGAGGCGCGGAGGAACGCTGCGTCCGACGCTCTGGCGGCGGGCGAGACGGCGCTGCGTCAGGCTGATCAGACAGAACGCGAGGCCGAGCGCCGCGCATCCGACGCGCGCGAAAAACGTGGCCGCTGCGATGCAGTCTGCGATGCGGCGCGGACACAGGTCAGCGCCGCCGCCGAGCGGATTCGCGAAGAGCTGGAAATCGAACCCGGATCACTGCTGGAAACGCTGGACGCAGATCCGGAAAACATGCCTTCGGCCGAGGCCATCGAAAACGACGTGATGCGCCTGCGCCGTCAGCGTGATGCGCTTGGCGCGGTCAACCTGCGCGCCGAAGAGGATGCAAAAGAGGTCGCCGAGGAACGCGACACGCTGGCGACCGAAAAGGACGATCTGGAGCAGGCGATCCGAAAGCTGCGCACCGGCATCGCCAGCCTGAACAAGGAAGGCCGCGAGCGGCTTCTGGCCGCTTTCGACGAGGTGAACAAAAACTTCTCGGTGCTGTTCAAGCACCTGTTCGGCGGCGGCGAGGCCAATCTGGTTCTGGTCGAGAGTGACGATCCGCTGGAAGCAGGGCTGGAGATCATGTGCCAGCCGCCGGGCAAGAAACTGTCGACGCTGTCGCTGTTGTCTGGCGGCGAACAGACACTGACCGCGCTATCGCTGATCTTTGCCGTATTCCTTGCGAACCCGTCGCCGATCTGCGTGCTGGACGAGGTCGACGCGCCGCTGGACGATGCCAACGTCACACGGTTCTGCGACCTGCTGGACGAAATGACCGAGCGCACCAACACCCGTTTCCTGATCATCACGCACCATGCGATCACCATGTCTCGGATGGACCGGCTGTTCGGTGTGACGATGGCGGAACAGGGTGTCAGCCAACTGGTGTCCGTCGACCTGCGTCAGGCAGAGAACATGGTAGCCTAAAGCGCGTTCAACAATTGCAACGTTGGCCATGCATCGGCGGGTAGGCCCAGCCTCTTCTGTTCTCTGGAAACGGCCTCGCGGGTTTTTTCGCCCAGAATTCCGTCAACCTTGCCGACATCATGCCCGCGCGCCTGCAATTTGCGTTGCAGCGCCACCATCTGGTCGCCGTCGAGCGCCGGATCGGGGTTGCCCTTGGCATAGGGCGGCGCACCGGCCAGACGGGTGGCGAAATAGGCCGCCGAGGTTACGTAGACCAGTGACTTGTTCCACTCGAAATAGACGGCGAAATTATCGAACACCAGAAAGGCCGGACCCTTGCGGCCCTGCGGCAGCAAAAGAGAGGCTCGCATGGATCCATTCGGCAATTCGACAGCCCGCGTTTTTACACCGAGTTTGACCCATTGCGAAACGGTCTGCGTCTGGTCCAGACCTGCTTTGGACCAATCCAAAGAAGATGGAGCCGTAACTTCGATCATCCACGGTTCGCCCGCACGCCAGCCAAGATCGCGCAACAGTCGCGCGCCGGTCAGGATCGCGTCGGGCGGGCTGGTTTTCAGCGTGACACGGCCGTCACCGTCCCCATCGACGCCTTTTTCAAGAATATCGCGCGGCAGCATCTGGACCATGCCGATTTCACCGGCCCATGCACCGGTGGTGGTGGCCGGGTCGAACTCGCCGCGCTTCCACAGGTCGATGGCGGCCACAACCTGTGGCCGGAACAGATGCGGCCGGCGGCAGTCATGCGCCAGCGTGACCAGGGAATTCAGGGTGTTGAAGTCGCCTTGCACCGCCCCGAAGTCGGTTTCCATCGCCCAGAAGGCCAGCAAGACATTACGGTCCACGCCGAACTCGCGCTCGGCCCGGTCAAAAGTCTTGCTGTATTTGCGCTTGTTTATCTGGCCGTGGTCCATCCGGTTCTTGCTGACCGTGCGACCCGAGAACTCGAGGAAACTCTGGCGGAAGTTGGATTGAGACCGATCGAACCGCAGCACCTTGTCGTCCTTGCGGACGGTTGCGAAAAACCGGTCAAGTTCCGCCCGGCTGTGGCCGTTCCGGGCAGCTTCGGCTTTCAGTTCCGCAACGAACGATCCGAAATCGCCGCCGCAGGGTGTCTGCGCAAAGCTGGAGCCGGAAAAGCCTAAAGCCGCCGCGATCGCGGTTGCCAGTGCTGTAATCCTCGGTCTCATATCACTTCCTTACCACCTACAATTACCGGTCCTGACCGGATGCAACCACTAATCGTGCCAGTGCGCCCATCCTGTTGCGTGTTTGACCTCAAGGAACTCGTCCATGCCCCATGGCCCGCCTTCGCGGCCGGTTCCCGACTGCTTGTAGCCGCCAAAGGGCGAGGGCACTTTGGAAAATGTGCCGTTGATCCGTACCATGCCGGAGCGCAGGGCGCGCCCGACGCGGTTGGCGCGTTCGCCGTTCTGGGTCTGGAGGTAGTTCGTCAGGCCGTAGACCGTGTCATTCGCGATACGGATGGCGTCGGCTTCGTCCTCGAAGGGAATCATCACCAGCACGGGTCCGAAGATTTCCTCCCGGGCGATGGTCATGTCGTTGTTGACGTCGGCAAAGATCGTCGGGCGGCAGAAAAATCCGCGATTGAGGCCCTCGGGCCGGCCAAGTCCTCCGGCAACCAGCCGTGCGCCTTCCTTGATACCGGTCTCGATCAGACCCTGAACCTTTTCGAACTGCGCCGCGCTGGACAGGGGGCCGATGTGACGGCCGTGCTGGTCGGAGTGACCGACCTCAGTCTTGTTGGCGGTGTCGGCGGCGATCTCGACCGCCTGATCGTAATAGGAACGTTCGACCAGCATTCGGGACGGCGCATTGCAGGACTGTCCCGTATTGTTCATCATCAGCCGGACGCCGCGCTTTACTGCGGCCTCGTCGGCATCGGCAAATACGATGTTCGCGCCCTTTCCGCCAAGCTCCAGCGTCACGCGTTTGATGCTGTCGGCGGCGGCTATGGAAATCAGACGGCCTGCGCGGGTCGATCCAGTGAAGGAAATCATGTCGACATCGGGATGCGACGACAGTTGCGAACCGACACCGGGACCGTCACCATTGACGAGGTTGAACACGCCCGGAGGACAGCCTACCGCATCCAGCATTTCCGCGAACAGCAAGCTGGACAGGGGAGCGATCTCCGACGGTTTCAGCACCATGGTGCAACCGGCGGCCAGTGCGGGGATCACCTTCAGCGCCACTTGGCTGATCGGCCAGTTCCATGGGGTGATCAGACCGCAAACGCCGATCGGTTCCTTCAGTATACGTTCGTCCGGCGATTGTGGCCACGGCGCACTCTCGAATTCGAAGGCGTCCAGCGTTTGGATGAACAATTCAATGGTTTCATCGCCTGTCGGTGCCTGTTGGGCGATCGACATGTCGATCGGGGCGCCCATTTCCATGGAAATGGCTTCGGCCATTTCACCAGAGCGCCGCTTGTATTCCGCCAAAAGGGCCGTCAGCAAGCCGCGACGTTCCGATTTGGAGGTCAGCGACCATGTGGCGAAGGCTGTGCGGGCAGCACGGACGGCGGCATCGGTGTCGGCCTGATCGCCGAGAGAGATGACCGCGCAGGGTTCTTCGGTCGAAGGATCGATGACCTCCAGATCGCGCGGGACGGTCGGAGCTACCCACTTGCCATTGATGTAAAAGTTGCGTTTATCGAGCATGAGGCACCTTTGATTTGCATTGCGTGTCCACATTCGCATCGCTAATGGAAATGTGCAATGTCACAACGGGAATAATCGAATTTCCATTCAGCGGAGGCCGGCTTGGACGCGTCAGAAATCCTGATTCTATGTGCGATCTTCCTTTTCGGCGGATTTGTGAAAGGTCTGCTTGGAATCGGCTTGCCGGCGCTGCTGGTCGGGTTGCTGACTTTTATCTACGAACCGCGCTATGCAGTGTCGCTGATTCTGATTGCGATCATGACAACCAATGTCCGTCAAGCGCTGCAGGGCGGGCGTTTCATCGACATCGTAAAGCGTTACTGGGTGTTCTGTTCGATAGCCATCGTATTGATTTTCTGTGTTGCGGTTATCGGCTCTGCGGTCCCCGTTCCGGCATTGCTGATTTTTGTCGGCGTCGGTATGACCCTGTTCGCCCTGTCCAGCCTGTTTGTCGAAATGCCGTTGTTGCCAGCGCGCTATGACAAGCTTGCGCAAGCCGTGGCAGGTATCGCCAGCGGAATTTTGGGCGGGCTGACCGCAATCTGGGGACCACCGCTGGTGGTGTACCTGATGTCCCTGCATATTGATAAGCGAGCCTTCGTTCAGGCTCTGGGGGTTATGTTCGCAACACAGTCATTTCCGCTGACGCTAGGCTTTATAGTGTCCGGCGAACTGGCTCCGGAAACCGCTGTGATTTCGGTTGCACTGCTGGTGCCGACGTTCGTCGGGATGTTCTTCGGCGAAAGGCTGCGCGATACGCTTGACACCAAACTGTTCTTCCGTCTGTTTCTGATCGTGTTCCTGCTGTTGGGCCTGAACCTGATCCGGCGCGGGGTTTTCGGCGCGTGACCGACTGCCCGACAGAAGACACCGGACAATAAAAAACGCCCTCCGAAGAGGGCGCTTTCACGTTTCTGCGATGCCCCTGTCTGACAGGGGCAAACCGCGGGATCAATCTTCCGACTTGGTGAATTCCTTGCCGGTTTCCTGATCAACCTCTTTCATCGACAGGCGTACCTTGCCGCGATCGTCGAAGCCCATCAGCTTGACTTTCACTTCCTGGCCTTCTTTCACCAGGTCGTTCGGGTGGTTTACACGCTCTTTCGACATCTGGCTGACATGCACGAGGCCGTCGCGTTTGCCGAAGAAGTTGACGAAAGCGCCGAAGTCCATAACCTTCACGACTTTACCGGTGTAGATTTGGCCTACCTCGGGCTCTGCCGCGATTTCCATGATCATCTGGCGGGCTTTTTCGATTTGCTCGCCGTTGCTGGAAGCGATCTTGATCACACCGTCGTCGTTGATGTCGACCTTGGCGCCGGAGACTTCCACGATTTCACGGATGACCTTGCCGCCGGAACCGATCACTTCGCGGATTTTATCCGGGTTGATCTGAAGGGTTTCGATGCGCGGAGCATGCTCGCTGAAGGAGCCGGCCTCGGTCAGGGCCTTGGACATTTCACCCAGAATATGCAGGCGGCCGTCCTTGGCTTGCGACATGGCGACTTCCATGATTTCCGGCGTGATGCCGGCAACCTTGATATCCATCTGCAAAGAGGTGATGCCGTTTTCGGTACCGGCCACTTTGAAGTCCATGTCGCCGAGGTGATCCTCGTCGCCGAGAATGTCGGTCAATACGGCATATTCGCCGCTGTCCTGCAGGATCAGGCCCATGGCGACACCGGCAACCGCAGCACGCAGCGGAACGCCCGCATCCATCATCGACAGGGATCCGCCGCAAACCGATGCCATCGAGGACGAACCGTTCGATTCGGTGATCTCTGACACCACGCGAATCGTGTAAGGGAAGTCGGTCGGGGCCGGCAGAACCGCCTGCAGTGCACGCCATGCCAGTTTGCCGTGACCGATTTCACGACGTCCCGGACCAAAGTTGCGGCCACATTCGCCCACCGAGTAGGGAGGGAAGTTGTAGTGCAGCAGGAAGTTGGAACGGTATGTGCCTTCGAGCGCGTCGATCATCTGTTCGTCATCGCCGGTGCCCAGAGTGGTCACAACCAGACCCTGAGTTTCGCCGCGTGTGAACAGGGCCGAACCGTGGGTCCTTGGCAGGACGCCGGTTTCGGATACGATCGGGCGTACGGTCGTCAGGTCACGGCCGTCGATACGCTTGCCGGTCTTGACGATATCGCCGCGAACGACTTCCGCTTCCAGTTTTTTCAGGCAGGAACCGAGGTTCGCGTCTTCGAGTTGCTCTTCCGTCAGGCTTGCCTTGATCAGTTCGCGCGCGGCGGCAATAGCAGCCGTGCGTTCCTGTTTGTCAGTGTTGGCAAAGGCAGCGCGAACAGCTTTCTCACCGGCCTTTTTGACCACGCCATACAGGTGCGAATAGTCGGGAGCCTGAAAGTCGTATGGTTCTTTGGCGGCATCTTCGGCCAGGTCGATGATCAGGTCGATCACGGGCTGGATTTGTGCGTGCGCAAAGTTGATCGCGCCGAGCATTTCGGCTTCGGTCAATTCATAGGCTTCGGATTCCACCATCATCACGGCTTCTTTGGTGCCGGCGACGACAAGGTCCAGACGCTGTTCGGGCTTGTTGCGCAGATCGTGCATGTCTTCGCAAGTCGGGTTGAGAACGTATTGGCCGCCCTCGAAACCGACGCGGCAGGCGCCGATGGGGCCGCGGAACGGTGCACCCGACAAAGTCAGCGCGGCCGAGGCGGCGATCATCGCAACCATGTCGGGATCGTTGACAAGGTCATGCGACAGAACAGTCAGGGTTACCTGGGTTTCGTGTTTGAAGCCCGGAATGAACAGCGGACGGATCGGACGGTCGATCAGACGTGCGGTCAGGGTTTCTTTTTCGGTTGGACGCGCTTCGCGCTTGAAAAAGCCGCCCGGGATTTTACCCGCAGCGTAGTATTTTTCCTGGTAATTCACGGTCAGAGGAAAGAAATCCAGGCCTTCCTTGGTTTTCTTCTCGAAACACACGGCGGCCAGAACTGTGGTCTCGCCCAGTGTGGCGATCACGGTGCTGTCTGCCTGACGCGCGATCTTGCCGGTTTCCAGAGTCAGCGTTTCTTCGCCCCACTGGATCGACTTTTTTACTTCTTTGAACATGTTTTTTCCTAAACGTGTCGAACGGCGCCCGTTGGCTGCTGTTCGGGCTCTGGTTTCATCATCATCCGACCCCAGACGCGAGCCTCGGCCTGTGGTCAACGGACATTGCGCAAATTCGCACCATGCAGGGGATTGCGCGCCCCTCGAATTGCAAACGCGCCCCGGTTGGGGCGCGTTCGTTTGTTAGCGGCGGATGCCCAGACGCGATATCAGAGATTTGTACCGGTCTTCGTCCTTGGCTTTCACATAGTCCAGCAGCTTGCGGCGCAAAGCGACCATTTTCAGCAGACCACGACGGGAATGGTTATCCTTTTTGTGGGCTTTGAAATGCTCTGTCAGCGTGTTGATGCGGGAGGTCAGGATAGCAACTTGAACTTCGGGGGATCCTGTGTCGCCCTCTTTCGTGGCGTATTCCTTGATGAGCTGTTCTTTCAGCTCTGCAGTTATCGACATCGGGGTCTCCTTAAAGGTTAGAGTGATGGCACATGCCGGGATGTCGTCCAGCAAAGCCCGTGGAGGCCGCGAATTTGCGCGGTTGGCGGCTCTATATGGGGAAATCGGGCAAAAGAAAAGCAATAATTGCGTGATCCGCCCGCCGCTCAGGTGCGTTTCAGAGCCACCAGATTGGACAGGAACAGCGTGCCCAGAACGATCGCGCCGCCGATCAACGTCCATTGCCCGGGATCCTCGCCCAGCACTAGCCAGACCAGCAGCGGCGCCAGAACCGATTCCAGAAGGATCATGAGGGCGACCTCGGCAGAGGTGATGTAGCGCGGCCCGATGGCCAGAAAGGTCATGCTAAGTGGAATGAACACTCCGCCGTGCAGGATGACGTACAATGGATCATAGCCCGTAAAATGGAAAGGATCTGCAAAAGGGAACACCAGCGCAGCGCAACCAAGAAAGGCGATGGGAACCGCCGGGATCATCGACACGCCCTTGGCCTTGCGCGCCACTGTCATTGCCAATGCGAAGGTCATGGCGATGCAAAGGGCAATGAAATCGCCTATCAGGCTGGAGGTTTCGTTCTTGGTCGAGCCGAAGGCGATGAGGGCGATGCCGATCACTACGATCAGCATCGTGAAAACCATGCGGCGGCTGATACGCTCGCCCAGCCAGATGCGGCTGAAAATGGCCGCGAAGACCGGCATTGTGGCCAGAATGAACACCGTATTGGCGACCGAGGTCAGGCGGATGGAGGCGACAAAACAGATCGCGCCGAACATCAGCAGCGCCGCGTATACAAGGCCGTAGCGCCCGATCTCGCGGGTTTTCCGGATCGTATCCCGGCCGTATATCGCGAACAGTCCCGCCAGAACCATCGAACCGGTCAGAAACGAGCGCCAGAATACAACCGACATCGTGTCCATGCTGATCAGGCGGATCAGCAGGCTGTCCGGCACGATCATCAGCACTCCGAAGGCGGTTATCAGCAGACCTTTTGCCTGATCGTTCATGGTTCAACCTCTGGCCACGCTACAGGCTGGACTTGATAGCCGATATAGAGCGGATGTTTCGGGTGTCCTGCCTTGCTGAGCCCAAGATGCGTCAGCGGCTTGTGTTGGGCGCGCAAAAGCGCCTCGACCTGCGGGCCGCGGTTCAGGTGCTCGCCGTGCGTGCCCCAGGCACAGACGATGGCATCGGCCCAGTCGGCGGCTTGTATGATCGCGGCGTCGTTCAAGCGGCCGACCGGATCGGGCTGAGCGCGCATATCCCTTGGGTCGGTGGCGCGGTAGGCGAAGATATTGCAGACACGGAAGGCGCCAAAGCCCAGCGCCCGCGCGCGGCGTTCGCAGCGCTCCACGGTGGGATCGTTCTGGACCTCTGTCGCGGTGGAGGGGTTCAGCATAACGAACAGTACGCGCCCCGCGCTTGCGTCCCAGATGCGGGTGAGTTCATAGCGGTAGGCCTCGCAATCGGAATAGATCGCACGGGATTCCGCATCGCCCTTGAGGTGGGAGCGTGTGATCATGATTCGGCTTGGACGAAAACGCGCGTCGGGTGCAATTCGCCGGCCTTGTAGACGCCGATCGCGACGGGTTCGCCGTCGCATGACACCCATGCCTCGTCGCCGTATTCCAGATCGGAGGCCGCCACCATGCCGGGATTGCCGTTGCGCAGTCGCGCCGCAGCTTCGGGGCGGCAACGCAGTTCGGGCAGTTCGTCCAGACCGACCTGCAACGGTAGCAGGCGCTCCTCCAGTTCCGGCGTTTTCGCGAGCGCGTCGATTTCCTCGACGGTGATGCAGTCGGACAGTTCGAACGGACCGGACCAGATGCGGCGCAGCGCCTCGACATGGCCGTAGCAACCCAGCATCGCGCCCAGATCGCGGGCGATGGACCGCACGTAGCCGCCCTTGCCGCAAGTCATTTCCAGAATAACGTGATCGGCATCGGGGCGCGATACGAATTTAAGCTCCTCGACCCAAAGGGGCCGCGCCGCCAGTTCCAGATCCTCGCCGTCGCGGGCCAGCTTGTAGGCCCGCTGGCCGTCGACCTTAACGGCGGAAAACTGCGGCGGCACCTGCATAATATCGCCTTCGAATTCGGTCAGGGCGGTCCTGATTTCGGCGTCGGCCGGCCGGTCGTCGCTTTCGGCGATGACTTCACCTTCGGTGTCGTCGGTATTGGTTGCCTGACCCAGCCGCACTGTGAATTCGTATGCCTTCAGCGCGTCACTAATGTAGGGAACGGTCTTTGTCGCCTCGCCCAGCGCCACGGCCAGAACGCCGGTCGCCTCGGGGTCGAGCGTGCCGGCATGGCCGGCTTTCTTCGCGTCAAGCGCCCATTTGACCTTGTTCACGACCGAGGTCGAGGTCATGCCTGCGGGCTTGTCGACGATCAGCCAGCCGTCGACGCGTCTTTTGGTGCTGCGTTTCGACATGGCTAGGACGAGATGTCTTTCTTGACGGTTTCCTGTTCGAACAGGCGACGGGTTTCGTCGAGCTGGTCGAAGGTTTCGTCAAAGACGAATTTCAGTTCCGGCGAGAATTTCAGCGTGATCGCCTTGGTCACGGCGCGGCGCAGTTCACCCTTGTTTCGGTTCAGAGCCGCGATAACCTGATCGGCGTTGCCGCCGCCCAGCGGCAGGACGAAAACCAGAGCCCGTTTCAGGTCTGGCGTGGTGCGAACCTCTCCGACCGTCACCGACACGTGCGCCAGTTCGGGATCGTGGATGTCGCCGCGATTCAGAACGTCTGCCAGCGCGCGACGGATCACTTCGCCGACGCGCAGTTGTCGCTGGCTCGGTCCGGTTCCAATGCTGTCTTTGCGATGTGCCATGCTGTATCCTTCCAGATGGCCCGTTTAGGGCAGTTGCGGGGGTCCCGCAAGCAGGTTAAACCATACGCAACAGATTTTGGAGCTATGAAATGACTGCTATTCCCGCCATCGCAATCGTCGGCGCTTCGGGCCGCATGGGTCAGATGCTGATCCGCATGATCGACGAATCCGACCGTGTCACGCTGGCCGGCGCAACCGAGCGTCGGGGTCACGAGTGGATCGGCAAGGACCTCGGCCTTTGCATGGGCGGGACGAAAAACGGGTATATCGTGCAGGACGACCCGCTGGAGGTCTTCGCGAAGGCACAGGCGGTGATCGATTTCACCTCGCCGGAGGCCACGATCGCCCATGCCGAACTGGCCGCGCAGGCCCGTGCGGTGCATGTCATCGGCACCACAGGCCTGACCGACATGCATCTGGAAAAGCTCACCGCCGCCGCCCGCCATGCGGTGATCATCCGCGCCGGCAACATGAGCCTCGGCGTCAACCTGCTGACCAAGTTGACGCAAAAAGTCGCCGCCGCGCTGGACGCGGATTTCGACATCGAGATCGTCGAGGCGCATCACCGCCATAAGGTCGACGCTCCGTCAGGAACCGCGTTGATGCTGGGCGAGGCCGCTGCCGAGGGCCGGCATGTCCACCTGAAAGACGTGTCCGACCGTGGCCGCGACGGCATTACCGGCGCCCGCAAGCGCGGAGGCATCGGGTTCAGCGCCATTCGCGGCGGCGATATTGTAGGTGAACATGACGTGATTTTCGCCGCCGACGGCGAGCGTATCATCCTGCGCCATATCGCGACCGACCGCCGGATATTCGCGCGCGGTGCGCTGAAGGCCGCGATCTGGGGTCAGGGCCGGTCGCCCGGCGAATATGACATGATGGATGTGCTGGGTCTGTGACCCGGCTTTTAAACTGCGCCGAATTGCCTAGAAATCCGAGGTTATGCCCTTTTTCTCCCAGTCGCCGAAGCGGGTGGGTTCCGGCCCGTTGCGTCCGCCGAGTTCCAGCGGCAGGTCCGGATCTTTCCGGTTCTTTTTTCGCGCCTCGGCCTCTGCCAGTGCGCGTTCGGCGGCGGCTTTGATGCGGGCTTCGATTTCGGGGGTCGATTTCGTCATGGCTCTTTCCTGTTGCGGCAAAATATGGCGCAGCTGCACCGGAGTGCAAGCCGATAGTGGCATAAAGTGCAAAAGCTCTGGCCGCGCCGTCGCCGGCAGGGTATCAGCGGCAACAGCCAACCCAAAGGAACAGGCCCCAACATGAGCAAGCAAGGCTTTGCCGCCCGATCCGCCGCCATGACGTTGCTGCACGGCGTGCTGCACGATACCAAATCCCTGTCCGATATCGTCGAGGGGCCGAACAGCCCGCTGAAAGATCTGGAACCGGGCGAGCGGGCGCGGGCGCAATCGCTGGCCAAGATCACGCTGCGCAATCTGGGGCCGCTCGATCAGGTGCTGGACCGGTTCCTGACCAAGAAGCCGCCGTTGCAGGTTCTGAATATCCTGCGCCTCTGCGCGGCGGAACTGCTGGTTGACGGAATTGCCGCGCATGCGGCGGTCGATGGCGCCGTGACGCTTGCGCGGTCCAAGCAAAAGGCGAACCATCTTTCGGGTCTGGTCAATGCCGTGGCGCGGAAACTGTCGGAGGTTGACCGCGAGGAGTTCCTGAAACTTCCTCCGCATCCGCTGGCGAAGTACCTGCGGGTTCCGGTGGAGCGCGCCTATGGCGAAGAGGCCGCCGTGCGGATCGACGCGGCGCACCGTGCGGGCGCACCGGTGGACCTGACACTGAAGAACCCTGCTGAAGACGAGAAGTGGGCGCTGGCGCTGGACGCCACGATCCTGCCGAGCGGCAGCCTGCGGCTGGCCGACAAGGGCCAGATCTCGGCCCTGCCGGGCTATGACAGTGGCGACTGGTGGGTGCAGGATACGGCTGCCTCGGTCCCCGTCAGGCTGTTCGGCGATGTTGCCGGCAAAACTGTTTTGGACCTGTGTGCGGCGCCGGGAGGCAAGACGATGCAACTGGCCGCCGCCGGCGCCAAAGTGACTGCAGTGGATATTTCCGGCGACCGTCTGGCCCGTGTGCGCCAAAACCTCGACCGCACCGGCCTGAGCGCCACGCTGGTCGAGGCGGATGCCTTCAAGTGGACACCCGCAGAGTCGCTGGACGCTATCCTGCTGGACGCGCCCTGTTCGGCGACCGGAACGATCCGGCGCCATCCGGACCTGCCGTTCGTGCGTCGCGACTGGGACTTGCAACCGGTGCTGAAGATGCAATCCGACATGCTGGACCTCTGCGCCAAATGGTTGAAACCCGGCGGACGGCTTGTCTACAGTACCTGTTCGCTGTTGCCGGTCGAGGGCGAGACCCAAATCGCGAAATACCTTGCCCGGACCCCGGATATGAAGTCGCTGGATTTCGACGCTGCGGCGCTGGGCATGGACAATGGCTGGAAGCCTGGCGAAGGCCAGTTGCGCCTGCGTCCGGACTATTGGGCCGAGGTGGGCGGCATGGACGGTTTTTTCATGGCGCTACTGCAGAAAGTTTAACCTAGAATCGGTGGTGACACGCCGGAGTCGCATGCCTATGATCCGGCGCAAGTCACTTGGAAAATAAGTATATGTCAGATCTGCGCTGGACCAGCTATGCGCTCGCTGCGCGATGGAAAGACAAACGGGCCCGGATGGGGAATGCATGGTGCGCCCGAACCAGCCGGTTCTTCCCGACCGCCAGAGGTTTCGTATCACAACCCGAACCCCGCAGTTTCGGCGTGGCGGCGCGCGGCGCGCAGCTTGCGGCTGGAAACTATTTCTTTGCCGGCGGTCTGGTAGAAGCTCCGGACCGGTCGATCTGGGACATCGTACCGACTGACGAGGCTTTCGATCAGGAAATTCACGGTTTTGCCTGGATGGACGACCTGTTCGCGGCCAGCGGCAAGGTCAACAAGGCGCTGGCCGGCAACTGGCTGCTGGAATGGGCGCGGCGCTATGGCAACGGCAGCGGACCGGGCTGGCGTCCGGAACTGGCCGGCCGGCGTGCGCTGCGCTGGATCAACCACTCGATTGCCCTGCTGGGCCAGATGGACCGCGCCGACCAGAAGACCTATTTCCGTATTCTCGGTCAGCAGGCGCGGTTCCTGTCGAAGCGCTGGCATGCCGCGGCCCCGGGGCTGCCGCGTTTCGAGGCCCTGACCGGTCTGGTCTATTGCGGGCTGGCGCTGGAAGGCAAGGAAAGATACCTGCCGCGTGCGTTGCGCGCGCTCAGCCGCGAATGCGAGCGTCAAATCGGACAGGACGGCGGTATCGCCAACCGGAATCCCGAACAGCTGATGGAAATCTTCACGCTTCTTACATGGGCCGCCCGCGGGATCGAAGCCGCCGGAAGCGCCCCCGACCGCGCCCATTTGCTAGCGATGGAGCGGATCGCGCCGACCTTGCGGGCGCTTCGTCTGGGCGACGGCAGTCTGGCGCAGTTCCACGGTGGCGGGGTGGGGATTGCGGGAAAGCTCGATCAGGCGCTGTCCGATTCCTCTATCCGGTTGCCGGCGCGGCCTGGCGGCGGAATGGGCTATGCGCGTTTGGCCAATGGCCGAACCATCCTGATCATGGATGCAGGCAAGCCGCCGCCGGTAAGCGCTTCGGAAAACGCGCACGCCTCGACACTGGCCTTCGAGATGTCGTCGGGGTTCTATCCGGTGATCACCAACATGGGTTCCGGCTATGCCTTCGGGCGCGACTGGCGCAACGCTGCACGCTCGACCCCGTCGCATTCCACGCTCGCGGTCGCGGGCAAATCGTCGGCCCGGTTTTCCAGCAACGAATTTGTCGGCCGGAGCTTCGGCAACAAACTGACCGAAGGGCCGACCAAGGTTTCGGCCCAGACCCAGATCGGACAGAACGGCATCGGTATCACCGCGTCGCATGATGGATACGTCAGTTCTCACGGCTTGTTGCACATGCGCCATATCATGTTGTCGCCGGACGGCACTCACCTGTCGGGCATCGATGCGGTGGAGGCGCGCACCGACGCCGAGAAAGCCATGTTCGACAAACGCTCGTCTGGCAAGAAGCGCAGCGGCATTCCGTTCAAGGTACATTTCCATCTGCATTCGGACATCGAGGCCGAGATCGGACTGGGCGGTCAGGCAGTTTCGCTGACCTTGCCGAACGGCGAGGTCTGGGTGTTCCGCCACGAAGGCGGCAGCCTGTCAATGGAACCCAGCGCCATGATGGACGCATCGCGCCTGATTCCGCGCGCGACAAAACAGATCGTTTTATCCGGACGGGCGATCCACTATGAAGGCGCCGTGAAATGGACTCTGATACGTACGGAGCCCGCCAAATCGCACTGATCCCGCCTCCCCCGCGGGACAACGCATAGCAAAGGATGTCACAAATGTCGCAAGACCTCGTGCCGGTTCGTCGCGCACTACTCTCCGTATCCGACAAGACCGGACTGATCGACCTCGCCAAGGCGCTGAACGCGCGCGGAGTGGAACTGCTGTCCACCGGCGGCACCGCCAAGGCTATCCGTGAGGCCGGCCTGCCGGTTAAAGACGTATCAGAAGTGACGAACTTCCCCGAGATGATGGACGGCCGCGTCAAGACACTTCATCCAATGGTGCATGGCGGTCTGCTGGCGCTGCGTGATAATGCGGAGCATCAGGCATCCATGGCGGAACACGGCATCGCGCCGATCGACCTGCTGGTGGTGAACCTCTATCCGTTCGAGGCGACGGTCGCCAGCGGCGCGGGCTATGACGATTGTATCGAGAATATCGACATCGGCGGGCCTGCCATGGTCCGGGCGGCATCGAAGAACCATGAATTCGTGACCGTTATCGTCGATGTCGAGGACTACTCCGCCTTGCTGGCGCAGTTGGACGAAAACGACGGCGCGACCGGTTACGCATTCCGCCAGTCTCTGGCGCAGGTGGCTTATGCCCGCACGGCAGCCTATGATGCGGCGGTGTCCACATGGATGGCGCAGGCGATCGGGAATGCCGCGCCGCGGCGCAAGGCGATCGCGGGCACACTGGCCCAGACCCTGCGCTATGGCGAAAACCCGCATCAGTCGGCGAGTTTCTATCTGGACGGCTCGACCCGTCCGGGTGTGGCGACGGCAAAACAGTGGCAGGGCAAGGAACTGTCCTACAACAACATCAACGACACTGACGCGGCTTTTGAACTGGTAGCGGAGTTCGATCCGGCGGACGGGCCCGCCTGCGCGATCATCAAACATGCCAATCCCTGCGGCGTGTCGCGCGGCAAGACCATGGCGGAAGCCTATCAGAACGCTTTTGATTGCGACCGGACCTCGGCCTTTGGCGGGATCATCGCGCTGAACCAGACGCTGGACGGCGCCACCGCTGAACAGATCGTGCAGATTTTCACCGAAGTGGTGATCGCCCCCGATGTGACCGAAGAGGCCAAAGCGGTTTTTGCGGCCAAGAAAAACCTGCGCCTGCTGACCACCGGCGGCCTGCCGGATGTCACGGCCACGGGGCAGACATGGCGACAGGTATCCGGCGGCTATCTGGTGCAGGACCGCGACAATGGCCTGATAACGCTGGATGACCTGAAAGTGGTAACCAAGCGGCAACCGACCGGGGCCGAACTGTCCGACATGCTGTTCGCGTGGAAAGTCGCCAAACACGTCAAGTCCAACGCCATCGTCTATGTCAAGGATGGCGCGACCGTGGGCGTCGGGGCCGGTCAGATGAGCCGGGTCGACAGCACCCGAATCGCCGCGCGAAAGGCACAGGACATGGCAGAGGTTCTTGGGCTGGCTTCGCCGCTGACCCAAGGTTCGGTCGTGGCTTCGGATGCGTTCTTCCCGTTTTCGGACGGTCTGCTGACAGCCGCCGAAGCTGGCGCGACCGCAGTAATCCAGCCCGGCGGCTCGATGCGCGACGATGAGGTGATCGCGGCGGCCGACAAAGCCGGTCTGGCCATGGTCTTTACCGGCATGCGCCACTTCCGTCATTGATGCCCATGACCCGTATCCTGATCGCCACGTTAGCCGTATTCCTGCTGGACCAGTCCAGCAAATGGGCCGTCGTGGTCGGTCTGGATCTGCGGAACAGGCTGGCGGTCGACGTTTTCCCGCCTTTTCTGAACTTTCGCATGGCATGGAACGAGGGCGTAAATTTCGGCCTGTTTTCCAATGACACAGATATCATGCGATGGGTCCTTGTTGCCCTGGCGCTGGCAATCAGCGGCTGGCTGCTTTGGTGGGGGCGGAACATGTCGGGCTGGCTTGGCGCGATTTTGGTCGGTCTGGTGGTTGGCGGCGCCTTGGGCAATGTGGCGGACCGGATACTCTATGGCGCGGTGGCGGATTTCCTGAATATGTCGTGCTGCGGGATCAGGAACCCCTATGCCTTCAATGTCGCTGACATCGCCATTTTCCTCGGCGCGTTCGGGCTGCTACTATTTGGCGACAAGCTGCACAACAAGGCGTGACCTTGCGAAAAAACTGATATAAGGCTGTGAACTGGTATTGGAGGAATTCGGGGCGTGACATGTCAATGAAACGATCAATTTTCGGGCCGCTGGTTGCGGCGGCGTTTTTGTTGGCGGCCTGTTCGAACGGTGACAACACGCTGATGAACCTCCAGCAGGATGGCGAAGGTCCGGACGAATTCGCGATCCTGCCGACCAATCCGCTGGAGACGCCGAAAGACCTGGCCTATTTGCCCGAGCCTACGCTGGGCGGGACCAACCGCGTTGACAAGACGCCGCGCCGCGATGCCGTTGCAGTGCTTGGCGGACGGGCCACACTGATGGACAGCGACCGCATACAGGCAGGCGAACAGGCGTTGCTCAGCGCTGCAGGCCGGTTCGGCATCGACCGCGATATCCGCAGCAAGGTTGCCACCGAAGATGCGGCATTTCGTGCCAATGCGCGGGTCCGGTTGCTGGAACGCATTTTCAACGTGAATGTCTATCTCAGCACCTATGCCGAAATGTCGCTGGATGCACAGCAAGAGTTGTTGCGGCTACGCAAGATGGGCATCCGCACCCCGACCGCGCCGCCGCCTCCGCCGCCCAAGATCAGGCGTGCTCCGGTAGAAGAGCACGAAAATCTGGATAACTCCTGATACCCGGGCTCTGCAGTAGCCAATACATATCCGGTCACATTCGCGTTTGTAGCGCTTGAAGGTTTGTGCGCATGGACTAATCTGTCCCAAAATCGCCAATACAAGGTCCGGGAATGTTCAAGCAGTTCGCATTTTTAGTGTTGTTCACCTTCTCAGTGCCCGCCGCAGGTTTTGCGCGGCAGGACTTCGTCACCAGTTTCAGGCTGGATAACGGGATGGAGGTCGTGGTTCTGGAAGACCATCGCGCCCCGATCGTGACCCATATGGTCTGGTACAAGGTCGGCGCTGCGGACGAGGTCGCCGGAAAATCCGGCATTGCGCATTTTCTTGAACACCTGATGTTCAAGGGTACCGACAAGATGGCGGCGGGCGAGTTTTCCAAGATCGTAGCGGCTAACGGAGGTAGCGAGAACGCCTTCACGTCGTTGGATTACACCGGTTATTTCCAGCGGGTCGCGGCCGATCGACTGGAACTAATGATGGAAATGGAAGCCGACCGCATGCGCAATCTGCGCCTGACCGAGGAAGAGGTCCTGCCGGAACGTGACGTGGTGCTGGAGGAACGCAACTCGCGCACCGAAAACGATCCCGGCGCCCTGTTTTCCGAACAGCGCAGTGCGCTTCAGTATTTCAATCACCCTTACGGCGTGCCGATCATTGGATGGAAGCACGAAGTCTCGGCCTTGACCCTGGAGGATGCGGTCGCGTTCTATAAAACTTACTACGCGCCAAACAACGCCATTCTCGTGGTGGCCGGCGACGTGGAGCCGTGGGATGTCCTTGCTTTGGCCGAGCAATATTACGGCGTTCTTGCGCCCTCGGACAACCTTCCGCCGCGTATCCGGCCTCAGGAGCCGCCGCATCTGGCGCCGGTTCGCGCTGAATTCCGCGATGCGCGGGTCGGAACCCCCTATCTGATCCGCACCTATCTTGCGCCGAACCGCAAGAGCGGCGACCAGAAACAGGCGGCGGCGCTGACCATTCTGGCCGAGTTGCTGGGCGGGTCGGGCATCACGTCGGTTCTGGGCAAAGAACTGCAACTGGAACAGAAGGTCGCGCTGAACGCGGCCAGTTTCTATGGCGGCGTTTCGGTCGACCCGCAGACCTTCGGCGTCTACGTGGTTCCGGCGCCCGGGACGACACTGGCACAGGCCGAGGCGGCGATGGACGCCTCGATTGCCAAGTTTTTGGACGACGGGCCTGACGCCGAACATCTGGCGCGCATCAAGACACAGATACGGGCCTCTGAAATTTTCGCTCGCGACGACGTCGACGGTTATGCACGGCGCTATGGCGCGGGGCTTACGGCGGGTTTGACCATCCAGGATATTCAGGACTGGCCCGATGTCCTTCAGTCGGTCACGGCCGAGGACGTCGTTGCCGCGGCTAAGGACGTTTTCGTGCTGAACAATTCGGTTACCGGCTGGTTGATGCCCCTGAAAGAGGAAGCGTCCAAATGATCCGTTTTCTTGCCGTTTTCGTTTTCGTTCTTTGGAACGCTTTTCCGGCCCTGGCGGGGATTACCATTCAGCAGGTCACGTCCGAGGGCGGGATCAAGGCGTGGCTGGTGCAGGAACCCTCTATACCCATCATCGCGATGGAGGTTTCGTTTCGGGGCGGCACCTCTCTGGACGCGCCGGCCAAGCTTGGGGCCACGAACCTGATGGCCGGACTGCTGGAAGAGGGCACCGGCGATATGGACGCGGCTGCGTTTCTGCGCAGAACCGAAGAACTGGCGGCGCGGTTCACCTTCGATGCGGGCCGCGACAGCGTCACGGTGACGGCACAGGTTCTGCGCGAAAATTCAGGACGCGCGCTGAACCTGTTCAAACAGGCGATTACAAAACCGGCTTTCAACGATGTTGCCTTCGCGCGGGTCCAGAGCCAGGTCATTTCCATCCTGCAATCGAATTCCACCGATCCGAACGAGATAGCCTATAGCAAGATGGACGAGATCGGCTTCGGCAATCATCCCTATGGCCGGCCGGGCGAGGGCACTATTGAAACGGTCAGCGCGTTGAAACCTGCCGACATACGCCTCGCGCATGCGGCGGCCATGGCCAAGGACCGGATGTTCGTTTCCGTGGTCGGCGATATATCCGCGCAGGAACTGGGCCCGATGCTGGACGAGGTGCTGGGCGATCTGCCTGAGACAGGTTCGCCTCTGCCTGAGAAAACGACTTTTTCGGCCACCGGCGGCACTACGGTCGTTGACTTCGACACACCGCAATCGGTTGCGATCTGGGCGCAACCCGGGATCGAGCGCGACGATCCGGATTTCTTTGCCGCCTACGTTATGAACCATATTCTGGGGGGCGGGTCGTTTTCCTCTCGCCTGACGGAAGAGGTGCGCGAAAAGCGCGGGTTGACCTATGGCGTTTATTCCTATCTGGCGCCTTATGATCTGGCCCCGATTTTCGGCGGAACGGTGGCCTCGGCGAACGATCGGATCGGGCAGGCCATCGATGTGATCCGCGCAGAATGGAAAAAGATGGCCGAGCAGGGCGTGACCGCGGCAGAGCTGGAGGCGGCGAAGAAATTCCTGACCGGGGACTATCCGCTACGTTTCGACGGCAACAGCCGGATCGCCAGCATCCTGACGGGCATGCAGATAACCGACCTGCCCGTTGACTATATAGCGACCCGGAACCAGCAGGTCGAGGCGGTGACGCTGGAGGACGTGAAACGGGTGGCGGGGTATCTGCTACAACCCGAGAACCTGCGGTTTGTCGTCGTTGGCAAGCCTGCCGGCGTCGAGGCGACTGACTAGAATCCGGCGCAGAAGGTCGTGGTCGAATCGCCCTTTGACATGCTATCCCTTGGGGTATGAATATTTCTGAACGCAATATATCGGGTGTTTTACCGGTAATCCGGCAACTCGACGCCGCTGCCGCCAACCGCATCGCGGCGGGCGAGGTGGTGGAGCGTCCGGCCTCTGCGGTCAAGGAACTGGTCGAGAATGCGATAGACGCCGACGCGCGCCGGATCGAAGTCGCTTACGCCGATGGCGGCAAAGCCCTTATCCGCGTCACCGACGACGGCCACGGCATCGCGGCGGAGCAGCTGCCGCTGGCACTGTCGCGGCACGCGACCTCGAAGATCGACGGGTCCGACCTGTTGAATATCCATACCTTCGGTTTTCGCGGCGAGGCCTTGCCCTCGATGGGCGCGGTAGGCCGTCTGTCAATCACCTCGCGTGCGGCGGGGGCAGACATGGCGGCGGTCATTTCCGTGAACGGCGGCGATATCGGTACTGTCAAACCTGCAGCGCTGGCCAAAGGTACGGTGGTGGAACTGCGCGACCTGTTTCAGGCCACGCCGGCGCGGCTGAAGTTCCTGCGCACAGACCGGGCAGAAGCGCAGGCGATTGCAGATGTTATCAAACGTCTGGCGATGGCCGAACCTTCCGTCGGGTTCGTGCTGCGCGACGTCACCGGCGGAGGCGAGGGCCGTGTCGTATTTCGCGCCGACCCGCAAACCGGCGACCTGTTTGCTGCGCTGCATGGACGTCTGGCGCGTATTCTGGGGCAGGATTTTGTCGATAACGCGCTGGCCATCGATGCCGAGCGCGAGGGAATAACGCTGACCGGCTATGCCTCTCTGCCGACCTATTCGCGCGGGGCGGCGGTGGCGCAATACCTGTTCGTGAATGGCCGGCCTGTGCGGGACAAGCTGCTGATCGGCGCACTGCGCGGAGCCTATTCCGATTTCCTCAGCCGCGACCGTCATCCGGTGGTGGCGCTGTTTCTGGATGTCGATCCGACACGGGTCGATGTGAATGTGCACCCCGCCAAGGCCGAGGTCCGGTTTCGCGAACCCGGCGTTGCGCGCGGACTGATCGTCTCGGCCCTGCGCCATGCGCTGGCTGAAGCCGGGCACCGGGCTTCGTCGACCGTGCGCGATGCGGCGCTGGGCGCGTTCCGGCCCGAATCGCAACCGGAACGTCCAATCTATCAGATGGAGCGGACAGGAGCGGCCTATCCCCAACGGAGCTTCACAGAGCCGATGCAGCAGGGCTTCGGCGAGGTTGCGGCCATGTCGGCCCGTGTCGAGGAGGCATTCGGGATCGACACATCAGTAACCGAGTCGCTGCAGGCCAATCCTTTGGGCGCGGCGCGGGCGCAGTTGCACGAGAATTACATTATTGCCCAAACCTCCGACGGCGTTGTCATTGTTGACCAGCATGCGGCGCACGAACGGCTGGTTTATGAAAAGTTGAAGCGGCAGATGGCCGAAAACGGGGTGCGGGCGCAGGCGCTGCTGATCCCCGAGATTGTCGAACTGTCACACGGCGACCGCGATCGCCTGCTAGAGGTTGCCGACGACCTGATCCCGCTGGGCCTGACCATCGAGGGTTTCGGCGGTTCCGCCGTCTGCATCCGCGAAACCCCGGCGATCCTCGGCGAGGTCAATGCCGCGGCGCTGGTCAATGATATCCTCGACGAGCTTGCGGACCTGAACCAGACCCAGTCGATTCGCGACAAGATCGAGGCGATCCTGTCCCGCGTCGCCTGCCACGGCTCCATCCGGTCGGGCCGCCGGATGCGCGCCGAAGAGATGAATGCGCTCTTGCGCGAGATGGAGGCAACGCCGCATTCCGGGCAGTGCAACCACGGGCGGCCGACCTACATAGAGCTGAAACTCGACGATATTGAAAAACTGTTTGGACGCAAATGATACAAATCGGTGATCTTGTCCTTGATCTAGGCGATCCGCTGACGGTGGCGGCGCTGATCGGCGGCACGCTGTTTCTGGCGCTGCTGGTCATGGTTTTCATGGCGCTGAAGGTCGCGCGCCGGTCGGCTGAGGCGCTGCAACCGCTGGCCCAGCAGATGGGGCAGCTGGGCGAAAACGTCCGGATTCTGAACGACAGCCAGCACCAGCTCGCCGGCGGGCTGAAGACGGTCAGCGAGACACAGTCCGTCGCACAGGCCAATATGGTAAACACGCTGGAACGGCGGCTGGAAGAGGTCCAGAAAGCCATGGGCGAGACATTGCACGGCACCGCTACACGCACCGCGCGTTCGCTGGGCGAGTTACATACGCGGCTGGAAACCATCGACAAGGCGCAGACCAATATCGAGAAACTGTCAGGCGATGTATTGTCATTGCAGGATATCCTGTCCAACAAACAGGCGCGCGGCGCCTATGGCGAGATCCAGTTGAACGACATCGTGTCCAAGGCGCTGTCGCCGGATGCCTATGCCTTTCAGGCGACTCTGTCGAACGGCAAGCGTGCCGATTGCCTGATACACCTGCCGAACCCGCCGGGACCGATCGTGATCGACAGTAAATTCCCGTTGGAACCCTATGAGGCCTATCGAAGAGCCAAGACCGATTCCGACCTGTTGCAGGCGGCGCGCCAGATGCGCGCCGCCGTGCGCGCCCATATCAAGGCTATTTCGGAAAGATACATCATCGAAGGCGAAACCGCCGACGGCGCGCTGATGTTCCTGCCGTCCGAGGCGGTCTATGCCGAATTGCACGCGACCTTTCCGGAAATCGTGCGCGAGGGTTTCGATGCGCGGGTCTGGATCGTCTCGCCGACCACCTGCATGGCGACGCTCAACACGATGCGCGCGGTGCTGAAAGATGCGCGGATGCGCGAACAGGCGGGCGCGATCCGCAACGAGTTGGGAATGCTCTACAAGGATATCGACCGGCTCGGGACGCGGGTCGGGAACCTCGACCGGCATTTCGCGCAGGCCGCCAAGGATGTCGAGGACATCAAGATCTCGGCCACCAAGGCCGGCAACCGTGCACGGCGGCTGGACCAGTTCGACTTCGACGAACTTGCGGACGAGACGCCCGTTCCCAAGGCAGATGTCCTGAAATTGACGCCAAAAGGGTCATCGGGCGGCAATTAAGCGGTTGCGCGACGTTTCCCCGTCTTCTCTTGCCGCCGATATTGTCTTATTCCGGTCCTGTCGACACGGAGCAACAGAATGCAAGGCAACCACGTCCAGAGCCACCCGCAGCGTTACGCGCTTTCGAACGAACTGCATGCCCGCCCGTTTTCCCAGATCGATGCGCCGAGCCGCGCTGCCTGTATCGCACTCTTGTCGAACGGCAACGCGGACGAGGATCGCGCGTTTTTGCGTCTCCTGCTGGACCGGTTCGGGGCAAGCCATCCGCCGGATGCGGCGGATCACCATTCGGTCGATCTGGGTAAAGTGCAGCTGAAATGGGAGCGACACACCGAATTCGTCACTTACACCCTGTTCGGTAAGGGCGTTTCTGATGATCCCTTCTCTGGCGGCCTAGCTGCGAACTTTCCGAAAGACTGGCTGGAAAAATCGCCGGGACCCTTGATGACGTCGCTGTTGTTACGCATCGACGGGCCGATGACGATCAAGAAGGCCGAATCGATGGCCAATGTCGAGTTTCAGGACTGGTTCGTCGGCGAGAGCCTGGCGCAGTCCTTCGTTCTGGACAAAGACGCCGTCATCGCCAGCGATTTCCGCATAGACGCTGCTGGCCATACGCGCTTCGCGTTGTTGGCCATCGGGCAGGTCGGCCAACGGCGGCTGGGCCGTATCGTCCAACGCCTGATCGAGATCGAGACCTACAAGGCCATGGCCATGTTGACGCTGCCGATCGCAAAGGATGTGTTCGCAAGGCTCGGGCCGCTCAATAACGAGATATCGGATGTCGTCCGGTCGCTGTCGCAGGGCGAGGGCACGTCGAAAGAGGGGTTGGAGAACCTGCTGTCGATCGCGGCCCAGATCGAATCTCTCAACGCTGATCATTCTTTCCGTTTCAGCGCGGCAGAGGCCTATTCGACCATCGTAAGCCAGCGGATCAACATCCTGCGAGAGGAACGCCTGCTGGGCGGCCAGACCTTCGGCGAGTTCATGATGCGCCGGTTCGATCCTGCGATGCGCACCTGTTCTTCGGCGCGGGCGCGGCTGGACGAGACTTCTAACCGAGCGGCGCGGGCCTCGGACCTCTTGAGCACGCGGGTGAATGTCCGGACCAACCAGCAGAACCGGGCCCTGCTGGAGCAGATGGACAACCGTGCCGCGCTGCAACTGCGCTTGCAGGAAACCGTCGAAGGCCTGTCTGTGGTCGCGATCAGCTATTACGGGACGAATTTGCTGGCTTCGTTATTGTATCCGGCTGCCGGCCGGTTCGGGTTTGACAAAAGCTACCTGACGGCGGCGTTGGTCATTCCCGTGGTGCTGGCGGTCTGGGCAATGATGCGCCGCGTCCGAAAACGGCTGCACCCGAAAAAACCTAAATCCTGAACAGCGGCTGCATCAGGCGTGGCAGCAGGGAATTGAACCGCAGCGGCGCGTCGGTGGCGGCCAGACAGATACAGTCCTCGCCCATTTCGGCCACCGGCTGATGGTTCAGGTCCTCGTCCGCGATCTCGATATCGCCGCGGCCGAAACGGTCGACCTCGTCGGCGAAAGCGCCTTGCAGGACAAGCGTCAGTTCGGTTCCGCGGTGGCCGTGGTCCGGCACGGCGCAACCGGCCGGAATGAACAGCAGGCGCGCTGTAGCCCCCTTGGCGGTAGGCAGGATCGCCTGCTTGGTGCCATTTCCCAGAGAACGCCATCGCACGGAATCTAGATCACCGCCAACATAGACTTGCAGCGGATTCGGGAAAACGCCCTTCGAGGGTTCGGCCCTGGCGACCACCTGCCGGTCGGTCTTGATACGCTCCAGACAGGAAGCAAGAGCACCGGCCGACATTTTTGCGGCGGCGGTCGATTCCAGAACGGCCCCGCCGACGGCTTCGTAACTTTCGACGCCGGCGCGGCTCTCGTCGCAGAGCGACAGATGCGTTGCGACCACGAGGTTGAAGGCCTCCGGCAGGATGCCTGCGGCATAGCCCATCATCAATTCGTCATTCAGTGTGTGTTTTACAGTCATGTTCTTCATTTCAAGCTGTGGCGCATGCGTTCCAGCGCCAACCTAATTCGGGATTTGATTGTGCCAAGCGGCAATCCGGTTTCCATCGCAATCTCCTGATGCGACAGGTCGCCGTAGAAAGCGCGCTTCACGATATCGCGCTGTTTGTCCGGCAATTCTTCGATCACCTTGGCAAGGCGGGTTGATTCCTGTTGGAGTTCCAGCGCTTCCGCCGCGTCCGGTTCCTGATCCTCCTGCCACGGCAGGCTTTCGGGCTCAGGCCGGCTCTGACGGCGCAGCGCGTCTATTTTCTTGTTTCGCGCAATGGTGAAAATCCACGTTGCCACCGACGCGCGTGTCGGGTCGAACAGATGGGCCTTGCGCCACAGCGTGACCATTACTTCCTGGCTGCATTCCTCGGCAAGACCCTCGTCCGCGCCGGACTTCATCAAAAAGGATTTCACGCGCGGCGCGAAATGATTGAACAGTTCTGCAAATGCGGCCTGATCCTTCTGGTCCCGTATGCGTTCCACGCATTCAAGCCAGAAAACGTCCTTGGTAGATTTGGTCTTCACCGAATTCGACTTCCTTGCATACGACACCAACCCCTCCGGTCGAAGATAGACCGAAGCGGCGCGCGATGCAGTAGATTTCTCTAATGTGTTGGTTGATCCGTACATGACACTTGTACGCACGCACCGCAGCGTTGGATCACTTTCCTATTTTTGATCCATTGACGGATTGGCGGCGTATACCTTCACAGTTACAAATCGAACCAAGGACGCTTGAAGAATGCCATTTGAATATGCACCGGCCGCTCCGCAGAAAATCGCTGTCATCGGGGCCGGAATCAGCGGGATGGGGGCCGCGCACCTGCTGTCCAAAGCGCATGACGTGACATTGTACGAGAGCGCCGGGCGGCTCGGCGGTCATGCACGTACGGTCATTGCGGGAAAGAACGGTGATCAGCCGGTCGATACGGGATTTATCGTTTTCAACTACGCCAATTATCCACGCATGACGAAAATGTTCGATGCGCTGGATGTGCCAGTGGTTAAGAGCAACATGAGTTTCGGCGTATCGGCGGAAGACGGCCGCGTCGAATATGCCTTGTCCACTCTGTCTGCCCTTTTTGCCCAGCGCCGGAACATCGTCAATCCGATGTTTCTGAACATGCTGTCCGATATCCTGCGCTTCAACAAACGTGCGGCCGTTGTCGCGCGACAGGGCGACCTGACGCTGGGCGAGCTTCTGGACGAGATGCAACTGGGCAAGTGGTTTCGGGATTACTATCTGCTGCCGTTTTCCGGCGCGATCTGGAGCACGCCGCTGAACCAGATGATGTCTTTTCCGGCAGAGGCCCTGATACGGTTTTTTCTGAACCACAACTTGATGAGCGTTGCCGGCCAGCACCAGTGGTATACGGTCAACGGCGGCTCCATCGAATATGTGAAGCGGCTGGAGGCGGCGATGCGCGCCCAGCTGGTCGATATCCGGCTGGACGCGCCGGTTTACGGTGTCCGCCGCGATGCCTCCGGCGTCTGGGTTCGCGCCAGGGGCGGCGACTGGGAACATTACGACCGCGTTGTGTTCGCCTGCCATTCCGACGATGCCCTGAAAATGCTGGAGGCGCCGAGCGCGGACGAAAAGGCCATCCTCGGCGCGTTGCGCTATCAGGACAACCGTGCGGTATTGCACGCCGATCCCTCGGTCATGCCTAAACGCCGCAATTGCTGGGCATCCTGGGTCTATTCCACCGATCGCGTCCGTGACGATGATCCTGTCGGCGTTACCTACTGGATGAACTCCCTGCAACCTATCCCGCAGGACGACCTGTTACTTGGGTCGCTGAACCCGACGCGACCCTTGCGGGATGAACTGATCTATGACGAAACCACCTTCCGTCATCCGGTCTTTGACCGCGCGGCGCTGGAGGCGCAGCCAAAGCTGCAAGATATCCAAGGCCGGAACAACACATGGTACTGTGGGGCGTATATGCGCAACGGCTTTCACGAGGACGGTTATTCGAGCGCCGTCGACGTGGCCGAGAACATGGGAATGGTTGCTGAATGGGCGTAACGCTGGAACATATCCGCGGCCGGACATACCATGGCCGTCATGGCGCGATAAGTAACGCTTTTCGCTACCGGGTGGATTATGTCCTGTGCGATCCGTCCGGCGACGAGCAGGAGCCGCTTCTGTTTTCGCGGAATTCCGGAAATCTGGTGTCTTTGCATGATGTCGATCACGGCGGCAAACGCGGCGAGGGGCAGGGCGTGTTATGGGTTCGCCAGATACTGAAAGACAACGGGTTTTCCGATCTTCTGGGCGGCAGAATTTTGTTGTTGGCCCAGCCCCGCGTTCTTGGCTTCGTGTTCAATCCCGTCAGCTTCTGGCTGGTCTACGATGTCGATGCCGTGCTGCGCCTTGTGGTGGCGGAGGTGAACAACACTTTCGGCGATCGCCATTCCTACCTTTGCCACCACGACGACCTGCGCCAGATCCGGCGCGAGGATACCCTGCACGCGCGCAAGGTTTTCCATGTCTCGCCGTTCCAGCCCGTGACCGGCGAATACGCGTTCCGGTTCGACATATCCGACAGGAAAATAGGCATCTGGATCGACTACCGCACCGGGGACGGCGGCGTACTGGCGACCTTTACCGGACGGCGGCAGCCGCTGACCAGCTGGACGATCCTGCAAACCTGTGTCGCGCGGCCTTTCGGGTCGATGCGCGTCGTCGCCCTGATCTACTGGCAGGCGCTGAAGTTGAAACTGAAGGGTGCGGTCTATCGTTCGCGTCCGTTGCCGCCGTCCGAGGAAGTGTCTCGATGAGGTTGCTCTGGTCGATCCTTGCATGTTTCGCGGCCAATGCCGCGGCAGCTTCCGAAGCGCGGCCGCCGGAGGTCGAGCGCATGGTCGCGCGGGCCGAACTGCGCGGTTCGGCGCTTGTAGATTTCCTGTCCTTTCCACTTTACCAAGCGCAGCTCTGGACGCCGGAACAGCGGAGCGTGGATCAGGTCGGCAGTTTTGCCCTGTCGCTGACCTACAAGCGCGGTTTCAAGGCCCGGTCGCTTGCGAAGGGCTCGGTGAGCGAAATCGCCAGAATCGAAGGTCGACCAAAGTCGGATTTCGAAGATCTGGAAGCGACGCTGCGCGATTGCTTTGTGGATGTGACGGTTGACGACCGCATAACCGGCGTGTCCTCTTCGTCGGATTCGGCGACGTTTTTTGTCAACGGCGAGCGGAGTTGTGCCGTGTCTTATCCTGATCTGCGCGAAAGGTTCTTCGGTATCTGGTTGGGCAGCGACACCCGCGATCCTGAAGTAACAGCGCGCCTGAGGGGAGAGCCCTGATGGAAGCCGTCCTGCCGCGCGCCGAGGCTTTTTTGCCCCGTTACGGACTATTCGCAGGGTTTCTGGCCTTTGCCGGACTGCCCATATACATCCACGCGCCGAAGTTCTTCGTCGACGAATACGGAGTAAGCCTTGCGGCGATCGGCGGCGTGTTACTTACGCTGCGCCTGTTCGATTTTCTGCAGGATCCGTTTCTGGGCAAGCTCGTTGACCGTCTGGGCTCTGCACAGGCTCCGGCGGCATCGGCAGCGGCGATCTTGCTGGCGCTGTCCATGGTTGTGCTGTTTGCCGTGACGCCCCTGTTCGATCCACTGCTCTGGTTTTTCGCCGTACTGGCCGTTCTGTTCACCTGTTTCAGTTTCCTGACTATCCTTTTTTATGCGCAGGGTATCGGTATGGCCCCGCAGCTTGGGCCGGGTGGCCATATCCGGCTTGCAGCTTGGCGCGAGAGCGGGTCTCTGACCGGTGTCTGTTTTGCAAGCGTCTTGCCTGCGGCACTGACCGCGACCGGTGTGCTGTCGCCGATGGCAGGATTTTCGCTGTTTTTCGCCGTTCTGGCGCTGGCCGCCGCCGGTCTCATGCATCGGGTCTGGTCGGTGGAAATGACGCGCACCGGTTCGTTGCGCGCGGTTCTTGCCGATCCGGGGTTGCGGCGGCTTGTGGTCGTCGGGCTGTTCAATGCAGCGCCGATTGCCGTGACCTCCACGTTATTTCTATTTTTTGTCGACGGCAGGTTGCAGGCCGAGGCTTTGTCCGGCCCTCTGCTGTTGCTGTTCTTCCTCTCGGCTGCCGCATCGGTGCCTTTGTGGTCGCGTCTGGCCGACCGGATCGGTCCGAAGCGCAGCCTGATTCGGGGAATGGTCCTGTCGGTAATCGCTTTTGCCTTTGCTGCTCCGCTTGGCGCGGGAGACGTCGGAATATTCGTGTTGGTCTGCATCGCCTCCGGTGCGGCGCTGGGCGCTGACATGACTTTGCTGCCGGCGTTGTTTTCGCGTCGGATCGAAGTCGCGCGGATTTCCGGCGGGCAGGCCTTCGGTCTTTGGAATTTCTGCACCAAGTTCACGCTGGCGCTGGCGGCGGCCACGGTCTTGCCGTTGCTGGACCTGAGCGGTTTCAACCAGAGCGGCGGGAATACGACGGAGGCGCTGCGCACGCTGTCACTGTTATATGCCGTGGTCCCCTGCGCCCTGAAAATTATCGCTATCGGCATTCTCGCCGGTACCAAACTTGAGGAGGTGTAAATGGGCACCGCACTAATCTTTGTTATTGCCGGACTGCTTCTGGCCGTTCTGGCGGGGTATCTGTTCCAGAATTTTCTGGGCTTCCGGGCGCAAAGGCCCGATGACTATGCCGGCCAGGGCAAGGAGTTCGATATCCGGCAACACCTGAACGGGCCGATGATTTGCGAAGGCGTGATTTATGGTCCGACGGGTCGGGTCAACACACGGTTCGTGGCGAATATGAACGCCAAATGGGTTGGCAATGACGGCCTTATGACTGAAGAGTTCCATTATGACACCGGTGGCAAGCTCGACCGGGAATGGACGCTTCGCATGGACACAGACGGTGCCTTCATGGCAACTGCGCCGGACATTGTCGGCGTCGGTCAGGGACGTCAGGCGGGGTCGGCCGTAGAATTGAAATACGCCATCAAGCTGCCCGAAAGCGCGGGCGGGCATGTGCTGGATACCACAGACTGGATGTACCTGATGGAAAACGGAACGATCATCAACCGCAGCCAGATGCGCAAGTTCGGCATCAAGGTCGGAGAACTGGTGGCGACGATCCGCAAGGCCGCCTGATGAATTTCTCCGGTAAACGTTATTGGCTGGTGGGTGCGAGCGAAGGTCTGGGTCGCGCTCTTGCGCACGAATTGTCGGCGCTGGGCGCGGAACTGGTGCTGAGCGCACGTGACGGAGGCAGGCTGCGCGCCCTGCAGGCGGAACTGCCAAACAAGTCTTATGTCGAGGAACTGGACGTTCGCGACACCGCAGCTGTGGAACAGGCCATGAAAGGTGCCGGTCATCTGGATGGAGTCATCTATCTGGCCGCGGTCTATTGGCCGACAAACTCGGCGGAATGGCAGCCGGATCAGGTCGAAGCGATGATTGATATAAACCTGACCGGTGCCGCGCGCGTATTGGGCCGGATCGTGCCGCAATTCGCGGCGGAAGATCGAGGCCACATTGTCATTATCGGCAGCCTGTCGGGGTTTCGCGGCCTGCCCGGCGCCATCGGATACGGAGCCAGCAAGTCCGGCCTGATGCATCTGGCCGAAGACATTCATGCAGACCTGCACCGTACAAACGTCAAGGTGCAGCTGATCAATCCAGGTTTCATCAAATCGCGTCTGACCGAGAAGAACGACTTTCACATGCCTTTCCTGATGGACGCGGAAGCGGCAGGCAAACAGGTTGTCCTGGCGATGCGGAGCAAAAGGTTCCAGACCAATTTCCCGCGTGTCTTTTCTTGGCTCTTTCGGGCCGCGAACTTTCTGCCTGCCGGTTTGTACTATCGCCTGTTCGGCGCGAAGGCCTGACTATTTCCCGGACCTGATTCTCTGAAACTTCCGGGCGCGAAATTCCAGCGGGTTCGGCGGTAAATTGCGTGTTTGATCTGGCGCATGGCGTCCTGATGCCATTGTGTTATCAATAAGTTCGGTTACCAAGTATAATTTAGACGTTTTTGTTAATAGTGCGGAGAGAGAACATGCGGGATTTTGTCGGGCGTTCCGGAGCAGCAGCGGCGCTCACGGTAATTGCGGTAACTTGGCAGGCGGGCGCGGCGCTGGCAGAAAATCTGGCGCTGGTGATTGGCAACAGCAGGTACCAGAACACGGTCAATGCGAAGGATGCAGGACGTGTTCTCGAACTGGACAAGGCGCTGGCAGAGGCCGGCTATCGTGTGCAGAAAGCGCAAAACGCAACCCGTGACGACCTGCGCTCCATCCTGACCAATTTTGGGGACGACGCGATTGAGGCCGACCGCCTGATAGTTGTATTCGCCGGCCATATTCTGAACAACGGCACCGAGACCTTTCTGACGCCGACCGACCTGAAAGACCCGAAACCGATCACCATCCAGTTGCAGGCCCCGTCACTGTCATCCTTCCTGGCGATTATGGCTGAGCACGCCGGAGGCGCCGCCATGTTCGTCGGTTACCACGGTGGCGAGGGCGGATTCTTTGCGGGTGAACCCGGATTTCGCGGGATCAACGGGCTGACACCCGGCCTTGGGCCGGTGACAGTGCCGCAAGGCGTTTTGCTGGCCAGTGGACCGCCCGCCAAACTTGTCGAGGCGCTGAAGTCCGGCTTTCTGAGCGTCGAGGCCACAACGGCCAGTGTTGCCGAGGGTCTGGACCCGGAAGTCAGTGTTGCGGGCTATGTCTCGCGCTTCTCGACGCTCGCTCCCGGGCGCGATCAGACCGATGGGGCCACCACCGGCGATGCGGATGCGCGCGAAGAGGCCTATTGGCGTATCGCAGAGACCCAGAAAACGCTTGCCGGCTACGAGGATTTCCTGAGCCGCTATCCTTCGGGCGCCTATTCCGAACTGGCGCGAATCAAGATCAGGGAAATGAAAGCCGCCGATGCGCAGCCACAAGTCAGCGCAGCGGAGCAAGCAGAGATCGACCTCAAGCTCAGTCGCGACGACCGCAAGCAGATCCAGCGCGACTTGACCATCCTGGAACACGACCCGCGGGGCGTTGACGGGCTGTTTGGTCCTGCAACGCGCCGTGCGATCAGCAGTTGGCAATTGGCCAACCGGTTTTCCGAAACCGGTTTTCTGGACCGCCGCCAACTGGATCTTTTGCGGGACCAAGCGCAGGTACGCAGCGAGCAACTGGCCGAAGAGGCGCGTCGCAAGGCCGAGGAACAGCGGCAGGCGGACATCCGGTTCTGGAATCAGACCGGCTCGAGCGGTCAGGAGGCCGACTTGAGGGTCTATTTGCGAAACTACCCCGACGGGATTTACACTGAAGAGGCCCGCCGCCAGCTCGACGTGATCGAACGCGCGCGGATCGAGCAAAGCCAGGGACCGGAACGTACCGCTTGGCAGAGGGCCGAAGCCATCGGAACTGTGGATGCCTATAACGAGTACCTCGGAAGATATCCGAACGGGCTTTTCGCAGGGACCGCGCGGGAACGCATCGAAGCGTTGCGCCAGGACGAGCAAGACCGTGACCGCCTGAACGAGGCGCAGCGAGAGGAAGACCGGCTTGGGTTGAACACACAGGCATGGCTGCTGATCGAACGCAAGCTGGAGAAAGAGGGACTCGATCCCGGACCGATCGACGGCACGCCGACCGACAAGACGCGAAGGGCGATTCGCAAATACCAGAGCAGCGCCGGCCTGCCTGTTACCGGCTATATGGACCGCAGCACCCTGTCGCGGCTGATCCTGACAATCCGGTTCTAGAAAAGGGCGCGGTCAAGCGCGCCCAAATAAAAACGCCGCTGACTGGCAGCGGCGTTTTTTAAACCAAACTTCGGGTGATCAGCCCTGGCGCGCTTTGTAGCGGCCCTGGGTTTTGTTGATCACGTAAACGCGGCCCTTACGACGTACAACACGGCAATCGCGGTGACGCGCCTTGAGCGAGCGAAGTGAGTTTCTGACCTTCATGGCCTTCTCCTTTTTTCGCGGCGCGACCGAACAGCCGGGCGCCAGGTTTGTTTCAGTCCCCCCGGAGGGGATGGTGGGCGTAACTGGGATTGAACCAGTGACCCCTTCGATGTCAACGAAGTGCTCTCCCGCTGAGCTATACGCCCTGAAACAGAAACCGTCCTAAGACAGCCTTCGTAGACGCGCTCTATAGAAGGGATCCGCGACCTGTTCAAGAGGTTTTCAGTTCATTATCCTTTCTAATTGTGGCAAAAGAAGTCTGACATGACACCGATTGAATATTATCTGCGTGAACCGAAGCGGCTGACCAGTGCCGTTGTGTTCAGTTCGCCACATAGCGGGCGTGACTATCCTGCCGCATTCTTGCGTGACAGTGTGCTGGACGACCGCGCCCTGCGCAGTTCCGAAGATGCCTTTGTCGAGGATCTGTTCGGCGCCGCGCCGGATTTCGGCGCTCCTCTGATCTCGGCCTCCGCTCCACGCGCCTATGTCGATCTGAACCGGTCGATAGAGGATCTCGATTCGGCGATCATCCGGGGCGTTTCGCGTGGCCGCCAGAATTCGCGGGTCGCCTCGGGCCTTGGCGTTATACCGCGGGTGGTGTCGGAAGGCAGGGCGATTCGTTCCGGCAAGATACCTTTCGAAGAGGCGCTCGAAAGGCTGGAGAGCTATTACACGCCCTATCATGCGCGCCTGCAGCAACTTCTGCAGCAGGCACGGACAGAGTTCGGGCAGGTATTGCTGGTCGATTGCCACTCGATGCCGAGCGAGGCGGTCAACCACGGTCGTGGCGAGGGAATTGCGCGGCCGCAGGTTGTGCTCGGCGACAGGTTTGGAGCATCCTGCAGCAAGGTTTACGTGGACCAGATCGAGACGATCTTCCGTCAGGAAGGTTTCTCCGTGATGCGCAATTCGCCCTTTGCTGGCGCCTATATTACACAGGCCTATGGCCGTCCGGCCGCCGGACAGCATGCGATCCAGATAGAAATTGACCGCAGCCTCTATATGAACGAGGCGACGATCTGTACGACCAGCGAATATGCCAGCACCAAACGCCGGCTGACTGCGGTGGTGCGGCAGATTTGCGATATCGCGATGCCGCAGGTCGGTCTGGCCGCAGAATAGCCTGCCCAGCCGTTACCGCAAAGCGCGCCCCTTCAGAATGGCGTCCTTCCCGAATCGTTTGCGGATCGTGTCTGTCGCGTTTTCGGCCTTTGCCTTGGCGGCTTTGTCCCGTTCCAGTAGGTCATTGAACTGGTCCGCCTCGGCGGCGGAGAAAAGCTCGCTAATGCCGACACCGATCAGGCGGAAAGGGGCCTTGTCCATCACGTCGTCCAGCATCGGGCGCGCCGTGTCGTAGATGCGCCCGGCGCTTTGCGTCGGTTCGCGCAGGCTGACGCGGCGCGTCAGGCTCTGGTGGTTGGAGCGTTTGACCTTCAACGTCACGATCCGGCCCGATTTTTCTTTGGCCTTGGCGCGGTCCGAGACCTGTTCGGCCAGCCGCCACAGATAACCGTCGAGCCGTTCAATGTCGGAAATGTCGTCGAAGAACGTGGTTTCCTTGGAGATGCTCTTGACGCTGGCGCTCTGCTGTATCCGCCGGCTGTCCTGCCCGCGCGCCAGGTGCCAGAGCCGGTCGCCCATTGACCCGTAAGCCGCGCTAAGGTCAGTGCGGTCACGACGGCGCAGATCGGCGAACGTCCGGATGCCGTCGCGTTCCAGACGCATCTGCATTGCCTTGCCGACGCCCCATATCAGTTTCACAGGTTTGGGGGCCAGCAACGATTCGGTTTCGGCCGCTCCGATCAGGGAAAACCCGCGCGGCTTGTCGAAATCGGAGGCCATCTTCGCCAGAAACTTGTTGTGCGACAGGCCTACGGATCCCGACAGCCCCAGTTCGGTCTGCATCCGTTTCACCAGCCGTGCCATGGATTTAGCGGGCGAGGCGTGGTGCAGGCGTTCGGTCCCGGTCAGATCCAGAAATGCCTCGTCCAGCGACAGCGGCTCGACCACCGGAGTCAGGTCCTGCATCATCTGGCGGATTTGCCGAGACACCTCGACATAGACTTCCATGCGCGGGCGCACGACGACGGCCTCGGGGCAGAGTTTAAGGGCCTGGAACATCGGCATCGCCGACTTCACGCCCTTGATGCGCGCGATATAGCAGGCAGTGGAAACGACGCCGCGCTTTCCGCCGCCGATGATTACAGGTTTGTCGCGCAGGTCCGGATTGTCACGTTTTTCGACCGAGGCATAGAAAGCGTCGCAGTCCATATGCGCGATGCTCAGGCTGTTGAGTTCCGGATGCGCGAGGACGCGCGGCGAGCCGCAGTTCGGGCAGCGCTTCGCGGCGGGAAAATCGGTCAGGCAGTCACGACAGAGGGCGGGGATCGGCATGGACCGATTATCTCAGGTTTCGGGGAGTCGGGGAAGGCCCTAGACGGTGCCCAGTTCCGCCAGAATATCCAGTGCCGCCTGCCGCGGGTTTTCCGCCGCCCAGACAGGGCGTCCGACCACGATGTGGTCGGCTCCGTCGCGGATGGCGGAGGCTGGTGTCGCCACACGTTTCTGGTCTCCGAGCGCGGCGCCTGCGGGGCGCACGCCGGGCGTGACGATCAACCTGCCCCTGGCCTCCGGCAGTTCGCGGATCAGGGCGGCCTCTTGCGGGCTGGCGATCACTCCGTCGGCGCCGGCCAGAAAGGCGCGGCGCGCACGCTCGATGACCAGGTCCTGAATCTCGCCGGAGCGGATCAGGCAGTCGTCCAGATCGGAACGGTCGAGCGACGTCAGGATGGTCACGGCAAGGATTTTCAGATCGCTGTCGCCACGTCCGGCAACGGCGGCGCGCACCACATGCGGATCGCCGTGCACGGTCAGGAAATCGAGGTCGAATTGAGCGATCCCGGCGACGGCTTTTTCGACGGTCGCGCCGATATCGAAGAATTTCATGTCCAGAAAGACGCGCTTGCCGCGGGCCTTGAGTTCGTTGGCCAGCGCCAGACCGCCGCCGGTCAGCATGCCGAGCCCGATCTTGTAAAAGGACACGGCATCGCCGAGCTGGTCCACGACCTGTTCGCCCACGATCACGTTGGGCACATCGAGGGCAACTATCAGGCGGTCATCAGCGGTCATTCGGCAGCTCCTTTTGGGTTGGTGCCTCTTGGGCGTTTCAACGGCCAAAGTCAAGAATGGCGGCGCGGCTCAGGCCAGTCGCGATCCGACAGTTACCCACTGGGCGATCATTTCTATCGGTCCGTAGCTGGTGATGAAGGCCACGTCGGCCGCATCCTGGCCGACACCGATCCGTGCAATATTGCCGGCGCATGCCATGCCGGTCGGATCGACCAGATGCCATGCGCCGTCCAACCAGACCTCTGCCACCGCATGGAAATCCTGCGGCACCACGCCGGGCGCGTAAACGCTGGCGAAGCGAGCCGGTATGCCAGAGGCGCGGGCGAGTGTGATCAGCACATGGGCGAAATCGCGGCAGATACCCTGACGCTGCACGAAGGTGTCCTTCGCTGTGGTCTGCGAATTGCTGCAACCGGGAGCGTAAAGAAACTTGGACTCGATCCAGTCTCGTATCGCCGCGATCCGCGCACCGCCTTGCAGCGAGCCGAATTCAGCCGTGACGAAATTCTGGAACTCGTCCGTTGGGCAATAGCGCGATGGCATGAGGTATTTGACGACATCGCCGGGCAGCTGATGCGGCGGCGTTGCACACAGGACGCAAATGTCGTGCGTCGGACGGGCTATTGCGATGCTGGCGGTATAGTCGCAGACCAGTTCCTGTTCGACATGCAGCCAGATACGCTCGCCGATGCCATCCTCTGCCGCGATCCGCGTGTGGGGAAGCGCACCAGCCAGCGACAGGCCCGAATCGAGTACCGGCTGGTCGGGCAGGTGCGCTGCCTCTACCTGCAAAAGCAGGTCAGCGGCTTGCGCCATGCGATAGTGCAGATGGACGGTCAGATCGAGGATCATGCAGTGCGGGCCGATGCGGTAAGGAGTTTCGGAATGGCGTCGCGCGGTCGGCGACTCGGCGGCTATAGCCGATCCGCAAGTCGCCGTGAACCGTTAATCGGGTTGGGCAAGGGTGTTGTTACCACGTGCGCAGGAACTCGGAGATTGCCGCGCGGGTCTGCGGAAACAGCAGCGGTGTTACGACGATGATCTGAAACCATAGAATCCAGTTCAGTTGGCGGCCAAACGGCTGTTTGTAGGTTTTGTGCCGGAAATGCCTCTGTGCGACTTTCGCGCCGATCGAGCCGCCGAAAAACGCCATCCTCAGCAATGTCGCCTCGGGCATCCGGCGACGGCCGATACGGGCGCAATGCTTGTCCCAGCCGAAGGCTAGGAATGTGGCGAGGTTGACGCCGGCATAGGCTGCGAAGTCGATCAAATATGGACTGTTAAAAATCACTCGAAGTCCAGAGGCAAATGGCGAATGCGGCGAGGTTAGGGGCGTCGCCATATTCCCGCAAGCCGGAACTTGGCTGCGTTCCGCTGTCAGACCACCGCGCCGAACAGCGTGCCGACTGCGGCCGTTATTGCCATTGCGACCGCGCCCCAGAAAGTGACCCGGATGGTTGCCTTCTTCATATCCGCGCCGCCTGCCTTTGCCCCAAGGGCACCGAGTACGGCAAGGAAGATCAGGGTCGAGACAATTACCAAGTAGATTAGGGCGTTCGGCGGCGACAGTAGAACGATGGCGAGCGGCAGGGCGGCACCAACCGAAAATGTTGCGGCAGAGGTCAACGCCGCCTGTAACGGGCGGGCCGTGGTAATCTCGGATATGCCCAGTTCCTCGCGGGCATGGGCGCCCAGCGCGTCATGCTCCGTCATTTGTTCCGCGACTTTGAGGGCGGTTGCCGCCGTGACGCCGCGCGCTTCGAAAAAACCGGCAAGCTCTTTCAACTCGTGCTCCGGCATCTCGGCCAGTTCGCGGCGTTCCCGCGCCAGATCGGCGTTTTCGGTATCGGATTGCGAGCTGACAGAGACGTATTCGCCAGCTGCCATAGACATGGCGCCAGCCACCAGACCGGCGGTGCCGGCCAGGAGGATGTCACCCGTCGCCGCGGCTGAGGCCGCGACCCCGACGATCAGGCTGGCGGTTGATACCAGCCCGTCATTTGCACCAAGGACCGCCGCGCGCAACCAGCCGACGCGATGCGCGCTGTGGGTTTCAGTGTGGAGTCTGGCCATCGTGTCCCCGCCATTTTGATCTGGGTCAACGCTATCACGGATTTTGCGTGTATGGCTATAATCTCAATAGATGCGAGCCTTTATGGAGCGAATTTTGCCGCGTGTGTTGCCTAACCATGAATTCCGGAGGGTCCGCCAATTTCTGGCCGAAATGCCCTTGCGGGTGCGGCGGCGGCTTCCTATCTCTGGTATCAAAGGCTTGCACATTTACGTGCCTCCGAGAGGGCGTGGAATTCAACGCAGGCGCTTAATCAAGGAGTGACCCATGGACTTAGAAAAGTTCACCGAGCGGTCTCGCGGCTTCATACAGGCCGCACAGACCATTGCTATGCGCGATAGCCATCAGCGTTTTACCCCCGAACATTTGCTCAAGGCCCTGCTGGACGACAGTGAGGGGCTTGCCGCCAACCTGATCAACAGCGCCGGCGGCGAGGCCGATACGGTGTTGCAGGATGTCGATGCATTTCTGGCGAAAATGCCGAAAGTTTCTGGCGATGCAGGCAGTATCTATCTGGACAGCCAGACCGGAAAGGTTCTGGCCGAAGCCGAGAAGATCGCCCAGAAGGCGGGCGACAGCTTCGTTCCGGTCGAGCGCATCCTGACCGCGCTGTGTGTGGTCAAGTCCGATGCCCAGACCGCGCTGAAAAACGGTGGCGTGACGGCGCAGAACCTGAATGCCGCGATCAATGACATCCGCAAGGGGCGCACCGCAGACACGGCCAGTGCCGAAAGCGGTTATGACGCGCTGAAGAAATATGCCCGTGACCTTACCGAAGCGGCCCGCGAAGGTAAAATTGATCCGATCATCGGCCGCGACGAGGAAATCCGGCGCGCGATGCAGGTCCTGTCGCGCCGCACCAAGAACAACCCGGTGCTGATCGGTGAGCCCGGCGTTGGTAAAACTGCGATCGCCGAGGGACTGGCCCTGCGGATCGTCAACCGCGATGTGCCAGACAGCTTGGAAAACAAGAAACTGATGGCGTTGGATATGGGCTCGCTGATTGCGGGCGCGAAGTACCGCGGTGAGTTTGAGGAGCGCCTCAAGGCTGTTCTGTCCGAAGTGACCGCCGCCGCCGGCGAGATCATTCTGTTTATCGACGAGATGCACACGCTGGTGGGTGCCGGCAAGGCGGACGGGGCGATGGATGCCTCCAACCTGCTGAAGCCCGCGCTTGCGCGCGGAGAACTGCACTGTGTTGGCGCCACGACGCTGAGCGAATACCGCAAATATGTCGAGAAGGACGCGGCGCTTGCGCGACGGTTCCAGCCAGTTCTGGTCGAAGAGCCGACGGTCGAGGATACAATCTCGATCCTGCGCGGCATCAAAGAAAAATACGAACTGCACCATGGTATCCGTATCTCGGATGCGGCGCTGGTGTCGGCCGCGACCCTGTCGCACCGCTATATCACCGACCGGTTCCTGCCGGACAAGGCTATCGACCTGATGGACGAGGCCGCAAGCCGTCTGCGCATGGAGGTGGACTCCAAGCCGGAGGCGCTGGACGCCATCGACCGCGAGATGTTGCAAAAGCAGATCGAGGCCGAGGCCCTGAAGAAAGAGACCGACGCGGCGTCGAAGGACCGGCTGAAAAAGCTGGAGAAGGACCTTGCGGTTCTGCAGGAGCAGTCCAGCCAGATGACCGCCCGCTGGCAGGCCGAGCGTGACAAACTGGCCGGAGCCCGCGACATCAAGGAAAAACTGGACCAGGCGCGCAACGAGTTCGATAATGCGAAACGCGCGGGTGATCTGGCCAAGATGGGCGAGTTGCAATACGGCGTGATTCCCGATCTGGAAAAGAAACTGAAAAAAGCCGAAGAAGCCGGTGACGATGTCATGGTTGAAGAAGCCGTACGCCCCGAGCATATCGCGTCGGTCGTCGAGCGTTGGACCGGTATTCCGGTGGACAAGATGCTGGAAGGCGAACGCGATAAACTGCTGCGCATGGAGGACTCTCTCGGCAAGCGGGTGATCGGCCAGTTCGATGCGGTTCACGCGGTATCTAACGCAGTGCGCCGCGCAAGGGCCGGGCTGAACGATCCGAACCGGCCGCTTGGTTCTTTCATGTTCCTAGGGCCAACGGGTGTCGGCAAGACCGAGTTGACCAAGGCGCTGGCAGAGTTCCTGTTTGCCGATGATAGCGCCATGGTGCGGATCGACATGTCGGAGTACATGGAGAAACACTCCGTTGCCCGTCTGATCGGAGCACCTCCGGGCTATGTCGGCTATGACGAGGGCGGTTCGCTGACCGAAGCGGTGCGGCGCAGACCCTATCAGGTGCTGCTGTTCGACGAGGTCGAAAAGGCGCATCCCGACGTTTTCAACGTCCTGTTGCAGGTTTTGGACGACGGCGTTCTGACCGACGGGCAGGGCCGGACCGTGGACTTCAAGCAGACGCTGATTGTTCTGACCTCGAACCTCGGCGCGCAGGCGCTGAGCCAGTTGCCAGACGGCGCCGACGCGAAGCAGGCCAAAGATCAGGTAATGGATGCCGTACGGGGCCACTTCCGGCCCGAGTTCCTGAACCGTCTGGACGAGATCGTGCTGTTCGACCGGCTCAGCCGCAAGGACATGGACGGGATCGTTGATATCCAGCTGGACGAATTGCGCAAACGCCTCGCTACGCGCAAGATCATGCTGGACGTGGACGCGGCGGCCCGGACTTGGCTGGCCGATAAGGGCTATGACCCGGTCTATGGAGCGCGGCCTCTGAAGCGCGTGATCCAGAAGGCGCTACAGGACGAACTGGCAGAGCTTTTGCTGGCCGGTGATGTTCTGGACGGGTCCACGGTGACTGTGACCGCGGGGGCCGAGGGCCTGTTGATCAACGGCAAGGCTGCAACGCCGAGGATGCCGAGACCGGCGACCGTTCATTAGATGATATGGCTCGTGCGGATCATGCTGTTTCTGGTGGTGCGGCTGGCCATCATGTTCTGGCCGGTCACGCTGATCGCGGGAGCCTATATCTATTTCGTGTATCTTTAAGATTAAGGGCCGCCAAACGTCTGTTTGACGGCCCTTGAATTGGGGAGGGTAAAGAGGTTGCCCTCTTTACCCCATTCTGCCTACAATGGGGATCACTTGGGCAGAATGACCGCGTCGATGACGTGGATCACGCCGTTCGATGCCTCGATATCGGCTGTCACGACATTAGCGCCATCGATCATTACGGAAGTTCCGGCCAAAGCATTTACGCTGGCCATGGATCCCTGAACCGTCGTCACTTCAAGTTTCTTGTTCATTACATCCGCGGCCATCACTTTGCCCGGGATCACGTGGTAGGTGAGGATCGAAATCAGCTGATCCTTGTTTTCCGGAAGCAGCAGCGATTCGACCGTGCCTTCAGGTAGGGCGGCAAACGCCTCGTCCGTCGGGGCGAAAACGGTGAACGGGCCTTCACCCTTCAGCGTGTCTGCCAGGCCTGCTGCCTGTACGGCCGCGACCAGCGTGTTGAAGCTTCCGGCTTTGACGGCGGTATCTACGATATCCATGCTATGACCACCGGCGAATGCAGCGGGGGCAAGAGCGATGGCAGTGGCGGCGGCGATAAAGGTACGTCGGAACATTTTTGAACTCCTGGTTGGGTTAATGTACTCGGGAATACGCCGCCGCCTTAAAAACGGATCAGCACGAAAACCTTTCAATTCGCCTTGAAATCCATCCGCGATGCGCTAAGCCGGCGCTGCATGAAAAATCAAATCACAGAGTGTTGAAAATCCGACGGCATTTCCGGCCGGTCCGCCTGCTGCACTTGGGGTGCGGTTAACGAAATTATATCGATAACGCAGGATACGACCGCTGGATTAGTTTAAATTATTGGACTAGTGTTTAAAAAAAGAGACACATTGACGGCGAAAACGGGGATAGTGCGATGTTCTATTTGGAAGTGGTGGCCAATACGCTGCAAATTCTGTCCGTCGTGATAGTCCTTGCAATCGGATTGGTTTTCGTGACGGCGATCGTGATGTATGTCATCGACCGCAGCCAGACCGAGGACGCGGTGCGGCGCAACTATCCGGTGATCGGGCGCTTCCGCTACCTGTTCACTGAACTGGGCGAGTTTTTTCGCCAGTATTTCTTTGCCATGGACCGCGAAGAGATGCCGTTCAACCGGGCCCAGCGGGACTGGATCGAACGGGCCTCGAAGGCGCAGAGCAACACGATCGCTTTCGGATCGACCCGCAACCTGCAACTGCCAGGCACGCCGATCTTTGTGAATGCCGCCTTTCCGCCACTTGACGAGCAGGCGGCAAAGACAGAGCCGCTGGAAATCGGGCCGTACTGCCGGACACCCTATATAGCGCCGTCGATATTCAATATTTCCGGCATGAGTTATGGCGCGCTGTCGAAGCCCGCGGTGATGGCTCTGTCCAAGGGCGCTGCCAAGGCCGGCATCTGGATGAACACGGGTGAGGGCGGTCTGTCGCCGCACCATCTGGTCGGCGGCTGCGATATCGTGTTCCAGATCGGCACCGCGAAATACGGTGTCCGCGATGCCGAGGGCAAACTGTCCGACGACAAGCTGCGCGAGGTGACGGCGATCCCGCAGGTGAAAATGTTCGAGTTGAAACTCGCGCAAGGCGCCAAGCCGGGCAAGGGTGGCATCCTGCCGGCGGCCAAGGTCGACGAGGAGGTAGCGCGCATTCGCGGCATTCCGGTCGGGCAGGCCAGCATCTCACCCAACAGACACACGGATATCTCGAATAATGAAGAGCTGATCGACGCCATCAACCACATACGCGAAGTCACCGGAAAGCCGGTCGGCTTCAAGACCGTTATGGGCGATTTCGACGCGCTTTCGGATTTCTTCGACAGGGTTCTGAAGCGCGGCATCGAATATGCGCCGGACTTCATTACCATCGACGGCGGCGACGGCGGAACCGGCGCAGCCCCCATGCCGCTTATGGATTTGGTCGGGCTGCCGTTGCGGGAGGCGTTGCCGCGGGTGTCCGACATCCTGCATGAACGCAGCCTGCGCGAAAGGGTCCGGCTGATCGCGTCCGGCAAGATGGTGAACCCGTCCGATGTGGCCTGGTGTCTCGCGCTGGGCGCGGACTTTGTCGTATCGGCGCGGGGGTTCATGTTTTCGCTGGGGTGCATTCAGGCGCTCAAGTGCAACAAGAACACCTGCCCGACAGGAATCACCACGCACGATCCGCGCTTCCAGAAAGGTCTGGTGCCGAAAGTAAAGGCCGACAAGGTGGCGAACTATGCGCTAGGCGTCATCCACGAGGTGGAAACCATCGCCCACTCTGTGGGCGTGACCGAACCCCGTCTGATCCGTCGTCCCCATGTGAGGATTGTCCAGGCCAGCGGGCGTTCGATCTCGATGGATAAACTGCATCCCAGGCCCGAAGTCATGACCGACTGAAATTGAAAGAATTAAAACAAGCTTGTGAAGCGGCGTGTTTTGATTTGGTGGCGCCATTGAAATAAGTCATGTTCCAAGCAAAAGCTGGGAGCTGACAATGTACCGTTTCAAGACTGACCTCAAAAATTCAGACGTCACGCCAAAGCAGGACTTCCTGAACCGGCGCCAGATCATCGCCGGCGCCGCAGGCATGATAGCGGCGGGAGGTTTCGCGCAGACGGCTACGGCCAAGCCGCTGTCGGCCAGCAAGGGCCGGTTTTCGGCCGATCTGCCGGTGACGCCCAAAGAGGCGGCGACGACCTATAACAACTTCTATGAATTCGGCACGGGCAAGGACGATCCTGCGGCCTATGCCGATGCGCTGACGACGGACCCATGGTCGGTCAAGGTTGGCGGGCTGGCAAACAACGCTGGCAGCTACTCCTACGATGACATCCTTAAAGGCATGGCGCTGGAAGAGCGCGTCTATCGCCTGCGCTGTGTCGAGGGCTGGTCGATGGTGGTGCCATGGATCGGATTCTCTCTGGCCGAGTTCATCAAGCGCGCCGATCCGCAGGGCAGTGCCAAATATGTGAAATTCGAAACCCTCGTCCGGCCCGAAGAGATGCGGTCCCAGAAACGCGGCATCCTGCCGTGGCCCTATGTCGAGGGCCTGCGCATGGACGAGGCGATGCATCCGCTGGCGATGATCGCGGTCGGCATGTATGGCGAGACCCTACCGAACCAGAACGGCGCGCCGATCCGACTGGTGGTTCCGTGGAAATACGGCTTCAAGTCGATCAAGTCGATTGTCAGCATGGAATTTGTGACCAAACAGCCGCTGAACACATGGCAGGAGTTGCTACCGAACGAGTACGGATTCTATTCCAACGTCAATCCCGAGGTCGATCACCCGCGCTGGTCCCAAGCCACGGAACGGCCGATCGGCCAGGGCGTGTTCGCAAAACGGCAACCGACGCTGATGTTCAACGGTTATGCTGACGAGGTCGCGAGCCTGTACGCCGGCATGGACCTACGGAAGTTTTACTGACCTATGGATATTGTGCAGACTATAAATTCGCACCTGCGCAAGGTTCCTGCATGGCCCCTCTATATAGTGGGGTTCGTTCCGGCAGGTTTCTATTTCTATTGGGCGGTTACCAACCAGCTTGGGGCGGATCCGCTTAAGGCGCTCGAGTTCCAGTTGGGAATCTGGGCGCTGCAATTGCTGATTGCGGGGCTGCTTGTGACGCCGCTGCGCAATCTTCTTAACCTCAACCTGCTCAAGTACCGCCGCGCGATCGGCCTGTTGGCCTTCTTCTATACGTGCCTACATTTGCTGACCTACCTGTGGCTCGACCAGCAATGGGGCTGGGAGGCGATTTTGAAGGATGTCACCAAGCGTCCCTATATCATTATCGGAATGATCGCCTTTCTATGTTTGGTGCCGCTGGCCGTAACCTCGAACAACGCGTCGATCCGGCGACTGGGAGCGGCGGGATGGAAGAAGTTGCACAAGCTGGTGTATCTGATCGCGGTGCTGGGAGCTGTGCATTACCTGCTGCTGGTCAAGGCCTGGCCGCTGGAGCCTTTTGTCTATCTTGGAATCGTACTGATTCTGCTTGGGTACCGCTTCCTGAGGTTGCAACGACGCCGAGTCGCCGCCTGAAGGGGCGTGAATCACCGCCCGATTGGGCGATTCATCCGAAAATCCGCCGATCCGCCCCTTGAATACGCAGGAATGATTCACAATCTTTATAAAGATATGTTATACGGGTTCTCCGGAGACGCGCGATTAATGGCGTAAAACCCTTAAAAACGGCGAATTCGGAGGCGAAAGCCAGGCAGAGCGAAAAAATTGAAATGTTTTTCAAAAAAGCTCTTGCGGCTGTGCTGTTGTCGGCCTAAACACCCCTCACCGAACGGGACGCGGCACTTGATGCTTCGGATCGGTTGGTCAAAAAGGTGATAGATCGAGCGGCGGGCGCGCC
>JAHEFH010000158.1 GCA_024640245.1 Paracoccaceae bacterium
CGAATGGCGCAGTTCTTCCGGATAGGCGAGATAAACCGGTATTTCCTGGCTCTCGTCATTCGGCAGCACGCGGATAAGTTCAGGTTTTTCCACTGTAACGTAGTCCGGTAGTACGCCGATGCCGACGTGGCTCAGGGTGCTCTGCAAAACGCCGAAGTAGCTGTTGACCGTCGTGTGCGATATGGCGTCGTTGTTCAGGATCGCCGCGATCCAGGACGCGCTCTCGTTTACCTGTTTTGTCGTTACGCTCTGGCTGATGATGCGGTGACCGTTCAGAGTATTGATGCTTTCGGGTACGCCGAACCGGTCGAGGTATTCCTGCGTTGCATAGAGCCGCATGTTGACCCGCATCAACCGGCGGCGGATCAGGTCGGCCTGACTGGGTTCCTTCATGCGGATAGCCACGTCGGCCTCACGCATTGGCAGATCCAGAACAGCTTCGGACAGAATCAGATCGATCTCCAACTCGGGGTAGCGGTCATAGAGGTTGCCGATCCGCGGTGCCAGCCACAGTGCACCAAAACCGGTGGTCGTCGTGACCTTCAGTTTTCCGAAAACCTCGTCACGCGAGTCGCGGATACGGGCTTCGGTCTTGTCCAGCTTTGTGGTCATGTCCTTGGTGGCGGCAAAAAGTAGCTCGCCCTGTTCGGTCAGGATCAGCCCGCGGGCATGGCGGTGGAACAGCGTCGTATCGAGGTTGTCCTCCAACGCACGTATCTGTCGGCTGACCGCCGATTGCGACAGGTGCAGCGCTTCGCCGGCACGGGTCAGGCTGCCGGCATCGGCAACCGCATAGAAAACCCGTAGCTTGTCCCAATCGATCATATTGTCCTCATTTACTCAAATTCGGGGGAATTTACGTCACAGAGCCTGAATCACAAAGCTCTTTATATTTTTGCGCCTTTGCGGATGACGAACACAAGCTCGCTGCCGCTTTCGGATTGCTCCAGCAAATCGTGCTTTTGTTCGGCACAGAAATGCGGAACATCGACGACCGCCGCCGGATCGTCGGCACGGACCTTCAGAACCTCGCCAGCCGCCATTGCGCGCAGACGTTTTGCGGCCCGCAGAACGGGCAGGGGGCATAGAAGCCCTGTCGCGTCGATTTCCTGATCGTAGTCCATGTCGTTCCGATAAGAGTGATTATTGCAAAAGTCCACGTTAATGTGACGAAAAGTGGCGTGACGTTGCATCCGCTTTTGGCTATGCGTTGCGCATGTTCGGATTTGATGTCATCGATGCCGCCTTGTTGCCTGCGCTGTTCATTGCGCTGGTGGCTGGAATCATAAGTTTTCTCAGCCCCTGCGTCTTGCCGATTGTCCCGCCTTATCTGGCGTATATGGGCGGAATTTCAATGCCCGACATGCTGGACAAGTCCAAAAAGAGTCGCGCGGCGGTCACCGCCTCGATCTTTTTCGCGCTCGGCTTGTCCACTGTCTTCATCTTTCTCGGGTTCACGGCCTCGGCCTTCGGACAGGTTTTTCTGCGCAATCAGGAACTGTTCGGCCAGATCGCGGGTGGCGTCATCATCCTTTTCGGCCTGCATTTCATCGGCCTGATCAAACTGCCGTTTCTTTATCGCGAGGCGCGGATCGACGCCGGAGACCGCGGCGGCAGCGCTTTTGGCGCCTATATTCTGGGGCTTGCCTTCGCCTTCGGCTGGACGCCCTGCATCGGACCGATCCTCGGCGCGATCCTGTCGCTGGCGGCGCAAGAGGACTCTGTCGCCCGCGGCACGGTGCTGATGGCGGCCTATGCGGCGGGTCTTGGCCTGCCCTTCATTCTGTCGGCTGTGTTCATCCAGCGCGCGATGGGGGTCATGAACCGGTTCAAAAAACACATGCGCAAGGTAGAGATCGCAATGGGCGTGATGCTGGTTTTTGTCGGCGCGATGCTGGTCACCGGTGCGTTTTCCCGGTTTTCCTACTGGCTGCTGGAGACATTTCCCGCGCTGGCATCGGTCGGCTGATCCCGCCTGGCCCGCGCCCGTCTACGCGCTCCTGATACCACGCCAGAACATAGAGCCTTATGGCAGAGGCCAGGCCCGGTTCAAGCCCGCGCTCGGCATCGATCTCGGCGGCCAGAACGTTGATCGGCTTGCCCTGCAACGCGGCAATCTTCCGGAACGCCTTCCAGAACGCATCTTCCAGCGACACGCTGGTACGGTGGCCCTTCAAGGTAAGCGAGCGTTTTTTCGGGCGTTTGTCGTCCATCATCACTCCATAATGAAAAGGGCCGCCCGAGGCGACCCTTTCAATGCTTACTTCGGCCCGATCATGTCCTTGGGCTGAACCACTCGGTCGAATGTTTCCGCGTCGACGAAGCCGAGGTTGATCGCCTCTTCTTTCAGCGTCGTGCGGTTTTTATGGGCGGTTTTCGCAACTTTGGTGGCGTTGTCATAACCGATTTCCGGCGCCAGAGCCGTCACCAGCATCAGGCTTTCCCACATCAAGGAGCTGATGCGCTCCTCGTCTGCCTTGATGCCGTCCACGCAGTTGTCGGTGAAAGCCGAAGCCGCGTCGCCAAGCAGTTGCATGGATTGCAGTACGTTATAGGCCATCATCGGCTTGTAGACGTTCAGCTCGAAATGCCCCTGTGAACCGGCGAAACCGACGGCGGCATCGTTGCCGAAGACATGGGCGCAGACCTGCGTCAGCGCCTCGACCTGTGTCGGGTTGACCTTACCCGGCATGATGGAACTGCCCGGTTCGTTTTCCGGCAGGATCAGTTCGCCCAGTCCGCAGCGCGGGCCGGAACCCAGCAGCCGGATATCGTTGGCGATCTTGTACAGGCTGGCGGCGACGGTTTTCGTGGCGCCCGAGATTTCCACCATGGCGTCGTGCGCTGCCAGCGCCTCGAACTTGTTCGGCGCGGTGACAAAGGGCAGGCCGGTGATCGCCGCCATATTGGCCGCGACTTTCTCGCCCCATCCGATCGGCGTGTTCAGGCCGGTGCCGACAGCGGTGCCGCCCTGCGCCAGCGGATAGATGTTCAGCAGCGCATGTTTGATGCGCTTGATGCCCTGTTCGACCTGGAACGCATAGCCGCCGAATTCCTGACCCAGCGTCAGCGGGGTCGCATCCTGCGTGTGGGTCCGGCCGATCTTGATGATATCCTTGAAGGCTTCGGCCTTGGCCACCAGTGCCGCGTGCAGTTTCTCAAGACCCGGGATCAGCACGTCATGCGCGGTCGTCGCGGTGGCGATATGCATCGCGGTCGGAAACGTGTCGTTCGACGACTGGCCCATATTGCAGTGGTCGTTGGGGTGTACGGGCTTTTTCGAGCCCATAACGCCGCCCATCATCTCGATCGCGCGGTTCGAGATCACCTCGTTCGCGTTCATGTTGGACTGCGTGCCGGAACCCGTCTGCCAGACCACCAGAGGAAAATGATCGTCCAGCTTGCCTTCGATCACTTCTGTGGCGGCGGCGATGATGGCAGCGCCCAGCTTTGGATCCAGTTTACCCAGATCGACGTTTACCTCGGCACAGGCGCGCTTGATCACGCCCAGAGCGCGGACGATTGCCACCGGTTGTTTTTCCCAGCCGATGGGAAAGTTCATCAGCGAGCGTTGTGTCTGCGCGCCCCAGTACTTGTCTGCGGGAACGTCGAGCGGACCAAAACTGTCGGTTTCTGTGCGGGTATTTGTCATCAGTGCCTCCGGTGAATTTCACACCGAAGGCTATAATCCGTGGGGCAGGGGAAAACAATCGGAAAGCAAGGGGCTTGGCCGCGTTAGAACCGCCTAGTGCTTGCGGAAACTGTCCAGCGAGACAACCTCTGCGTCGCCCTTCCGCTGGTCGGTGTCGACGTGATCCTCGTCGTCCAGTTCGATCATCGGGCTTTCGGGGCTGTCTTCGAAGTCGTCTTCCTCGGTGCCTTCGAAACGCAGGCCGAACTCGACTGAAGGATCGACAAAGGTGTGTATCGCCTCGAACGGCACGACCAGCGTCTCGGGTTGGTTTCCGAAATTCAGCGTCACCGAGAACTTCTCATCCGTCACAATCAGGTCGTCGAACCAGTGTTGCATGACAATGGTCATTTCTTCCGGAAAGCGCTCTCGCAGCCAGTCGGCAATTTCCACGTCGGGATGAGTGGTGTCGAAGGTGATGAAGAAATGGTGCTCTCCGGGCAGGCCGGTCACCGCGACTTCGGTCAATAACTCCACCAGCAACCCGCGCATTGCGCGATGCATCATCTGGCCGTAGTTAATTGTGTCGCTCATCGTCAACCTTTGCCTTGTGACCGCCACCATAATACTTTTCAGCCCGGTGTGAAGCCTTGCATTGATCCGAATTTAAAAATTTTACGGATTGCCTGCAACGATATTCCGACTCGCAGGGATGCGGTCCGGCGCGGGACAGAGTGCAGCCCGATTCCGACCCCTGTCAGCGTGAATTCCCAAGGTCTGAAGGAGGCCTCTAATTGTTGAGTTCATTGGGAGAGTCTCTAAATGAAATGACAGGAACAATATTTTTGGTATATTTATTAAATATATTTTAAGTTTTTGGGAGGTGTTTCAATGAAACGCAGTGATTGCCGGCTTCTTGGTGGCGCGACGGCGCTGTTATGTCTGGCCTTTGCCGGAACGACCGCGGCTCAGGATGTTTCACCCCCCGGAAGGCCGACCGCGCAAGAGCTAGACGAAATACGTTCCACTTACATCGTCCGGTTCAGCCCTTCAGTGGATTCTTCCGAAGTCGAAGGCCGCGCCAATGCCATCGCGGCCCGTTTCAACGGTCGGCTTAAATTCACATACAATAATGCGATAAACGGATTTGCGATCCGGATGAACGAGCGGGCGCTTTCGAACCTGATACGGACGTCGGGACTGGAGATTGTCAGCGTATCGCGCGACGCCCCGGTTTCGGCCTATGCGCCCAAGGGCGACCGCGGCAAGCCTCCGCCAAAGGATAATGGCGGCGGCGGCGGTGGCGGCGGCGGGTCCTGCGGCGAGGAACTCGGCTGGGACATAACGCGCATCACGTCGATGACGCAGGCGGGGCCGGCAGGCGGCTGTGCAGTCAGCGGCGGCGCAAGTGTCGATTATTCGCAAACCAATCTCAGGGTCTGCGTTATTGACACCGGAGTATACCGGCATCCGGACCTGAATGTAGTAACCAATCTCGGCAAGAATTTTTCCAACGACAAGGGCGGTGCCGACGACCGGAACGGTCACGGGACTCATGTCGCGGGTTCGATCGGCGCGATTGCGAACAACAATATCGGTGTTGTCGGCGTTGCGCCCGGAACTCCGATCATTGCGATCAAGGTTCTGAACCGCCGCGGCTCGGGCTCCTTCGCGGGTGTGATTGCCGGAGTGGATTACGCAGCGGAAATTGGGTGCAACGTCGCCAATATGAGCCTTGGCGGCGAGACTTCGTCGACCGATCTTGATGATGCAGTCAAACGCGCCCGGGATCTCGGTGTCGTATTTGCGCTGGCCGCCGGAAACTCTGCCGAGGATGTTGCTACACATTCGCCAGCGCGCGCCAGCACTGGCCGCGACGACGACATCTACACGATCGCCTCCTTCGCCGAGGGTGACAACTGGTCTTATTTCTCGAACTATGACGACCCGAACAAGGTCGGGGTCGTGGATTTTGCCTTGCCCGGGCAGAGCATCAAGTCGACCTGGAACGACGGCAGCTACAATACGATAAGCGGCACCTCGATGGCGTCTCCGCATATGGCCGGACTTCTGGTGCGGATGATGGACGGCTCTGCGCTGGATAATACCGGC
>JAHEFH010000159.1 GCA_024640245.1 Paracoccaceae bacterium
AAACTCCACCGGTTGGGCAAAAGCCCTTCTCCCGCTGAGGCGAAACCGGAAAAGGAAAAGAACAATGGCTCTACCAGAGTTTTCATTGCGCCAACTGCTAGAAGCAGGCGTACATTTTGGACACCAAACACACCGTTGGAACCCGCGTATGGACCAGTATATCTATGGTCAGCGCAGCGGCATCCACATCATCGATCTGACGCAAACCGTTCCGCTGCTCGACGCGGCGTTGAACGCAGTTCGCGAAACTGTCGCAAAGGGCGGCCGTATCCTGTTCGTCGGCACAAAGCGCCAGGCCGCTAAGCCCGTTGCCGAGGCAGCTGAGCGTTCCGCGCAGTATTTCATGAACCACCGTTGGCTCGGCGGCACGCTGACCAACTGGAAAACCGTTTCCAACTCGATCGCCCGTCTGAAGGAAATCGACGAGAAACTGGAATCCGGTGCGGCTGGCCTGACCAAGAAAGAGCGTCTGGGCATGGAGCGCGAGCAGACCAAGCTGCAAGCCTCGCTCGGTGGTATCCGCGAAATGGGCACTACGCCTGATCTGCTGGTAGTTATCGACACCAACAAAGAATCTCTGGCCGTTGCCGAAGCCAACAAGCTGGGCATTCCTGTTATTGCTGTTCTCGATACAAACAGCGCGCCCGAAGGCATCGACTTCCCGATCCCCGGCAACGACGATGCAGCCCGCGCCATCAGCCTGTATTGCGACCTGATCGCACGCGCTGCACTTGACGGCATGGCTGCCCAGATGGGCTCCGCAGGTATCGACATCGGCGCGCTGGAAGAAGCCGCTGTTGAAGAAGCACTCACCGAAGAGGCTCCTGCAAAAGAGACAGCAGAACCTTCGGGCACCGCGCCTGAATTGTTCGCAGAAGCTCCTGAAAAAGTCGACGATCTGAAACAGATCTCCGGTGTTGGACCTGCTCTGGAAGAAAAACTGAACAAACTGGGCGTTTACACATTCGCGCAGGTTGCCAGCTGGAATGCAGACCAGATCGCATGGATCGACGACACGCTGAGCTTCAAAGGCCGTGTAGAGCGTGACGACTGGGTTGGTCAGGCAGAGATGCTCGCCGCTGGCAAATAAGCCGCGCACCCCAGAATAATACGGGGCGGCTTAGTCCGCCCCGATCCCAAATTTCCTCGATTTAGGAGACAGTAAAATGGCTATTACAGCTGCATTGGTAAAAGAACTTCGCGATCTGTCCGGCGCCGGCATGATGGATGCCAAAAAGGCACTGACAGAAAACAACGGTGATATCGAAGCCTCGATGGACTGGTTGCGCACCAAGGGTCTGGCGACCGCCGCCAAGAAGTCCGGGCGTACAGCTGCCGAGGGTCTGGTTGGCGTTGCCGTAGATGGTGGCGTTGGCGTTGCTGTCGAAGTTAACTCCGAAACCGATTTCGTTGCCAAGAACGCGGAATTCCAGGACATGGTCACCGGCATCGTCAATGTGGCGCTGGGTGTTTCCGACGTTGAAGCACTGGTAGCTGCGCCCCTGAACGGCAAGACCGTACAGGACGTTGTGACCGACAAGATCGCCACTATCGGCGAAAACATGTCCGTCCGCCGCATGGCCCGCGTAGAAGGCGACGTGGTTGCCTCTTACGTCCACTCCGCCGCGGCCGAAGGTATGGGCAAAATCGGTGTTCTGGTCGCGCTGAAAGGCGGCGACGAGGCATTCGCCAAACAGGTCGCCATGCACGTCGCCGCAACCAATCCTGCATCCTTGTCCGAAGCAGATCTTGACCCGGCAGTTGTAGAGCGTGAGCGCCTTGTTTTGACTGAACAGGCCCGTGAATCCGGCAAGCCTGACAACATCATCGAAAACATGATCAAGGGCCGCCTGAAGAAATTCTACAGCGAAGTGACGCTGGTGAACCAGGCTTTTGTTATCAACCCTGATGTAACCGTTGGTCAGGCAGCCAAAGACGCCGGCGCGGAAATCACCGCATTTGTGCGTCTGGAAGTCGGTGAAGGCATCGAAAAGAAAACCGAAGACTTTGCAGCCGAAGTTGCAAAAACAATGGGCGGCTAAAGCGCCGCCCAATCAAGTCTAGGAAAATTTGCGGAAGCTCCGAAGCGGCGATTTGCCGGTTTTCGGGGCTTCTTCTTTTTTGCCCGGAGGATTTAACTCCGGTGCGATGATGCCGAGTGAATCTAGAACTTCCTTGCTGGGCGTGTCGAACATCTCGTTGAATGCCGACGTCGTGCTCTTCTTGAGGACGGGTTTCGTCAGGCCCGACTTTGTCGTTTCCGGTTTCGAAACCTGTGCGGCATCCTTCACGGCCTCTTCAATATCGTTCTTTTTCTCAGAGTTGGTGGATGCGGTTGCTGCCGCGATTTCGGCCGCCAGATCTGCCGGTGTCGGAGGATTTGGTGCGGGATCAGAGGCCAACTCTTCCTTTGTTTCCTTTTCGGCCTGGGCAGGGGCCTCGTCAGGAACCATTTGAGTCCTGGTTGTAGCCAGCGGCTCTTTTTTGGCTTTGGCGCCTGTTGCAGGCTCCATCGCATTCGCGAGGTGCATCATCATCGCATCAATAGCCAGCAGGTAGCTTCCCGGGCCGAAGCCTGCAATGGACCCAATCGCAGCCTTTGCAACATAGGAAGTATGGCGGAATTCCTCGCGCCGGTGAATGTTTGACAGGTGCATGTCGATCGTCGGGATTTCACAGCTGAAAATAGCATCCATGATCGCGATCGACGTGTGCGAAAGGGCGCCCGCGTTCAGAATTATGCCGTCAAATTTACCGCGCGCCGCGTGTATGCGGTCGATCAGATCGCCTTCGTGGTTGCTCTGGAAGAAATCCACATCGGCACCGACCGAAGCTGCCTGCTGGGCGCAGACTTTCTCGATCTCCTTAAGGGTGGTGGCTCCGTAGACTTCTGGCTGACGCGTGCCCAATAAGTTCAAATTCGGCCCGTTCATTATCAGGATCGATACCATGCTTGCCTCGTTCTATTGATTTTCTGACAAATTAACCTCTTTTGAACGGCAGTCGAGAGTTTTTCGGATCGGTCCCAAAATAGCGATAAAACAGTGGGGCTTACGCCACATCCGAAGTGGAAGTAAGAACCGGATGGAAAGCCATGGATTGGGTTCGGGGAAAATGCCCTCGGTCGTGCAGTTCAAGACAGCGGTCCTATAATGCTTAAAATATCATAAAAACAAACTTCTACGAGTCACCGCTAAAGTGTCGTGGAACTTGATGTTTCATATTGGGGCAGGGTTCGGATAAACTGTGCGCAATTATTCGATTCGAACGGCTTATGCCGATGAATTTACCAGAGATTCAAGAGATTCAACCGCTAGAGAGACGTCGCATAACCCGTTGAGCCCTCCGTTCGGCACCCACGCGACGGTCTGAAACCAAAGGAAAGAGACAAGAATGCCCGACACATTGACCCAACCAAGCTGTCTGGACCAACTTCGGGAAATGACAGTGGTCGTCGCCGATACTGGCGAAATCGAGGCCATCAGGCGTTTGAAGCCGGTTGATGCCACAACGAACCCGTCGCTGATCCTGAAAGCCGCACAAATGGCGGAATATGCTCCTCTGATCCGTAAGGCGCTCGATAGCGTCGACCGTACGGGGAAAACCGAAAGTGATGTGATCGCCGATGCCATTGACCGCCTCGCAGTTCAGTTCGGAGCCGAGATTCTCAGGATCATTCCAGGCCGTGTTTCCGTGGAAGTTGACGCGAGATTGTCGTTCAATACAGCGGAAACCATTGAAAAAGCTAAAAAACTGATCGGACTGTTTGCCGAGGCCGGTATCGGCAAGGACCGCGTCCTGATCAAAGCTGCCGCCACTTGGGAAGGCATCAAAGCCGCCGAGGCGCTGGAAAAAGAAGGCATCAACTGTAACCTGACCCTGATTTTTGGCTTCGCCCAAGCGCGCGCGTCTGCCGAGGCGGGCGGGTTTCTGATTTCACCATTCGTCGGGCGCATCCTTGACTGGTACAAGAAGTCAAATCCGGGCACTGAATACACCAGCAAAACCGATCCGGGCGTCGTTTCCGTGACCCGGATCTACAACTACTTCAAAGAACGCGGCTTTGACACAGTTGTCATGGGTGCAAGCTTTCGCAATGCCGGAGAAGTCAAGGAACTGGCCGGTTGCGACCGTTTGACCATTGGGCCGAACTTTCTGGATGAACTGGCTGCTGACAACAGCAAGTTGCCGGTAAAACTGTCGGACAGCGGCAAACAGATGGCGAAGGACAAACCGTTGAGCGAGGCAGAGTTCCGCTGGGAAATGAACGCTGATCCAATGGCGACGGAAAAGCTTGCCGAAGGTATCAGGGGATTTGCGGAAGCTCAGGTCGAACTTGAGGCAATTATCAAGAAGATGCTTTAGTTAGTATCCGTAAATAACGGTTTATTAATACTAAAACGCCGCTTGCTGATGTTTTCAGCTTGCGGCGTTTTGCTTTTCTCTGCAGGTTTCTATATGAGATTTTTAACATAATATATATTATACGATAAATGGGTAGATCAGATTCCCGCTATATTTCTGCAAAACCTGAACTGCAATTTCGCTCCCCTGTCCGGAAAATCTACTCTGAACCGATACGATCCACCGAATTGGCCAGAGACTGCGCAGCTGCCAGAGATTTCGCAGTTGCCTGAACCATTTGCGGTAGCACCATCCACTCCAAGGCCCATGCCGCTCCAGAACGTTCCTGCTCATGAACCAGCGACTGATGCAGACATCCCAGCTGTCCGGCATTAAATCGAGCCAGAGACACCAACAGTTCCGCCTGAACCGGATTTTGCTTGTGCGGCATCGCAGACGAACCGCCGCCGCCTGACAGGTGGATGTCATCTATCCCCTGCTGCGCCATCAGGCAAACGTCTTGACCAAGCTTTCCGAGCGTTCCGGTAACCAGTGACAGCCAGCCGCCAAGCTCGCACAAACCATCGCGCATCGCGTGCCACGACCTTTCCGGGACGGCCAGGCCCAGTTCTGCGGCCATCAAATGAGCGACATCACCTTTTTGGTCGCCGAGAGCCGCGTTATTTCCGGCGGCGCCGCCCAGTTGCAGTTTGAGCAGTCGCCGGCGCAGTTCCGACAGGCGTTGCAGGTGGTCACCCATAGGCAACATCCATGTTTCCACGCGGTCCGCCACCGTGATTGGCACGGCAGCCTGCATCCGTGTGCGGCCCATAAGGTTCCTGTGGCCGAAGGTATCAGACAACACCGCAAGATCGGCTTTTAGCTCCATTAGCCTTTGCTCCAGCACGACAAGAACGTCACGCAACGAGAGCACAAGAGCCGTATCGATCACGTCTTGTGACGTCATGCCCTTGTGGATGGCGGAATGCAACTCGCTGGTTGTCTGGGACTTGATTTGCCTAACCAGGTCCGGCACCACCACTCCGTCGCGCCCGGTGCCATTCTTGAGCGACGTGAAATCTATCTGTGATTCGGCAATTGCTTTTACTGCGGCCTCGGCGACTGAAACAGGTACGATACCGGCTTGCCCCAAAGCACGCGAAAAAGCCTGCTCGACCCGCAGCATATTCGCCAATTCTGTCTCCGCTGACAGCATTCTACCAACCTGATCGTCACCGAAAAGGCCAGAAAGCCAAAGGTGATTGAAAACGGATTCGCTCATGGTGCGCCCTGCTCCTGACTGTGTCGCGCAAATGAACCACAAACCGAAGGACGTGAACAGGGCGAACTGGATA
>JAHEFH010000160.1 GCA_024640245.1 Paracoccaceae bacterium
ACGTTAAGAACACCGTCCTCGTACCATTTTATGGACACATCAGGATAGGCAAAGGTGGTATTCTTCACCTTGGTATAGGGCTTGATCCAGTCGAGGCGCTTGCCATGTTCTCCCCAGAACGATTCTGGATCGGAAACCGACGCTGCGTACATTGCATCGTAAGTCTCTTTGTCTGCATGGGCATGTGCCGCAAATTTTGCGGTTGGCGGATAAACGGCCTCTGACATTTTACTCCTCCTAGTATCGGGTTTCCGCATACTCTGCGGACTGACTGCAATGTAGTTTGGATAAGACTCGCATTTCAACAGTCAAATCGCCGCGTTTTGCAAGGTTGTAGGGGGTATCGGTGGTGCCTCCGGAAATATAATTGACATTGTTAATTATACATTCTAGTGTTCGATTGAATGAGTCAATCAAGACGCGCTCTTATTGCCGCACTGAAGTTTTGCCGCCATGCAGGAGGATTGAACGAAATGGCCAAATTCATGTCCCTGAAGGACGCCGTGTCCGAGAATTTGTCCGACGGAGATGTCGTTGCGTTCGAGGGCTTTACCCACCTGATCCCGCACGCCGCCGCACATGAGGCGATCCGTCAGGGCTACAAGAACCTGACGCTGATCCGCATGACACCCGATGTGATCTATGACCAGATGATCGGCATGGGGATGGCGAAGAAGGTCATCTTCTCCTATGCCGGCAATCCCGGCGTAGGTCTGCTGCGGCGCCTGCGCGATGCGGTCGAGAACGGCTGGCCGAACAAGCTGGAGATCGAAGAGCACTCCCACTCCGCCATGGCGAATGCTTACGAGGCGGGGGCGGCGGGTCTGCCGCTAGCAGTGTTTCGCGGCTATCGCGGCGCGGGCCTGGCCGAGGTCAATCCCAACATTAAATCTATCACTTGCCCATTTACCGGCGAAATACTTGCTGCGATCCCGTCCAACCGGCCGGACGTGACCTTCATCCATGCCCAGAAAGCCGACAAAAAGGGCAACGTCATGGTTGAAGGCATCATCGGCATCCAGAAGGAAGCCGCCCTCGCCGCAAAACGCGCAGTCGTGACAGTCGAGGAAGTTGTCGACGACCTGAACAACCACCCCAATGCGACCGTTCTACCTCACTGGGCGCTCACCGCGGTCTGTTTGGTGCCGGGCGGCGCGCACCCGTCCTATGCGCACGGCTATTACATCCGCGACAACGCCAGCTATCTGGAATGGGACAATATCGCGGCGGACCGCGACCGGTTCACCGCATGGATGCAGGAAAACGTTTTGAACGCGACGGCAGAGGATTTCGCCACACGCGTAGAAAGCCTGAGGGTATGACTATGAGCGAACTCGGATACACTTCTGACGAAATGATGACCATCGCCGCGTCCCGCGTAATGCGCAACGACGATGTCTGCTTTGTCGGCATCGGCGCACCTTCAGCTGCATGCAACGTCGCTCGCCTGATACATGCCCCCGATATCACCCTGATCTACGAAAGCGGCACCATCGGCACCGAACCGGACGTGTTGCCTTTGTCGATCGGCGACGGCGAACTGTGCGAAACCGCCCTGACCACCGTCAGCGTGCCGGAAATGTTCCGCTACTGGTTGCAGGGTGGCTGGATCAGCGTAGGCTTTCTGGGCGCGGCAGAGGTCGACAAGTTCGGTAATATCAACACCACGGTGATCGGCGACTATCACCACCCCAAGGTCCGCCTGCCGGGCGGAGGCGGCGCGCCGGAAATCGCGTCCTCCAGCCAAGAGGTCTATATCACCATGAAACAGTCTCTTCGCGGCATGGTGGAAAACGTTCAGTTTTTTACCAGCTTCGGCCACGGCGAAGGAGGCGACCACCGTCAGCGTCTGGGTATCGACACCAAGGGCCCGACCCTGCTGATCACCGATCTGGCGATCTGGCGACCTGATCCCGTGACGAAGGAATTCACCGTCGTGTCTATGCATCCGGGCGTGACCCGCGAACAGGTTCAGGAAACTTGCGGCTGGCCCGTCAAATACGCCAAAGCCGTCGAGACTACTCCCGCGCCAACGGAAAACGAACTCGGCATCTTGCGCGACCTTCGCGCCCGCACCAAAGCGGCGCATGAGGGAACAAAAAAAGTTCCGCAAGGCACATTGCTGAAACAAGGAAGCGAATGATGACCGAAGCCTATATCTGCGACTATATCCGCACCCCTATCGGCCGGTTTGGTGGCAGCCTGTCCTCGGTCCGCACCGACGATCTGGGTGCGATACCGCTGATGGCGCTTATGGCGAAATACGACGGATTGGACTGGTCGGCGGTGGATGAAGTGATCTATGGCTGCGCCAATCAGGCCGGCGAAGACAACCGCAACGTCGCCCGCATGTCGCTGTTGCTGGCAGGCATGCCCGACAGCGTTCCGGGAACGACGATGAACCGGCTGTGCGGGTCGGGCATGGACGCGATCATCACCGCCGCGCGTGCGATCAAATCCGGCGAACTTGACTTGGTGATTGCTGGCGGCGTCGAAAGCATGACCCGCGCGCCCTTCGTCATGCCCAAAGCCACGACGGCCTTTTCCCGCGCCAATGAAGTACACGACACCACCATCGGCTGGCGTTTCGTGAACCCGCTGATGAAGGAACAGTACGGTGTGGATTCTATGCCGGAAACCGGCGAGAACGTCGCAGAAGACTTCGGGATCAGCCGCGCGGATCAGGACGCGTTCGCACTCCGCAGTCAGGAAAAAGCGGCGGCGGCGATCAAGTCCGGTCGTCTGGCCCGCGAAATCGTACCTGTCCACATCCCGCAAAGGAAAAAGGACGATATCATTTTCGACACGGACGAACATCCGCGCCTCTCGCCGCTGGAAACGCTGGCCAAACTGCCGACGCCGTTCCGCAAGGGCGGCACTGTCACGGCAGGCAACGCTTCTGGCGTCAACGACGGCGCGGCAGCGCTGATCATTGCCTCGGCCGAGGCGGCAAGACGCCACGGCCTGACCCCGATCGCACGGATCGTTGCAGGCGCGACCGCCGGAGTGCCGCCGCGCATCATGGGCATGGGCCCTGCGCCGGCAACCCTGAAGCTCTGCGACAAGATCGGGATAAAACCCACCGACTTCGGCATCGTGGAACTGAATGAAGCCTTCGCCTCGCAAGGCATCGCGGTGCTGCGGCAACTGGGCATAGACGAGGGCTCAAACCATGTGAATCCGAACGGCGGTGCGATTGCTCTGGGCCATCCGCTCGGCATGTCGGGCGCACGGATCACCGGAACGGCGGCCCTGGAATTGGCCGAGTCGGGCAAGTCCACGGCGCTGGCCACCATGTGCATTGGCGTCGGCCAAGGCATCGCCATCGCGCTGGAACGCACATAAAAAAGGCCCGAAGTTTCCTTCGGGCCTTTCACATAATTTTCCTCGAAGGTTACGGCTCCAACCGGACCGCGCCCTGGCTGGCGTTGCCGACCAGCGATGCATAGGCGCGCAATGCCTTGCTGACCTTGCGCTTGCGCGGTTTCGCCGGCTTCCATGCCGCATCGCGCTTGGCTTCCATTGCTGTGCGGCGCTCGGCCAGAACCTCATCCGACAGGGCGACATTGATCGTCCGGTTCGGAATATCGATCTCGATCATGTCACCCTCTTCGATCAAGCCGATATTGCCGCCCTCGGCCGCCTCCGGCGAAACGTGGCCGATCGACAGGCCAGAGGTGCCGCCCGAAAAGCGGCCGTCGGTGATCAGCGCGCAAGCTTTGCCCAGACGCATGGATTTCAGATAAGAGGTTGGATAGAGCATTTCCTGCATTCCCGGTCCGCCGCGCGGACCTTCGTAACGGATGATGACTACATCGCCCGCGGCAACTTCCTTACCCAGAATCCGGTTCACAGCCTCGTCCTGCGACTCGCAGACAATCGCGGGACCGCTGAATTTCAGGATGCTGTCATCAACGCCGGCGGTTTTCACGACACAGCCTTCTTGTGCGATGTTGCCGAACAGGACCGCCAGACCGCCATCCTTTGAAAACGCATTTTCAGCGGAACGAATCACACCCTTGGCGCGATCCACGTCCAGTTCCTTGTACCGGCGTGACTGGCTGAAAGCCTGTGTGGTCCGCACGCCGCCGGGTGCGGCCTTGAACAACTGGTGAACAGCCGGATCGTTGCTGACAGTGACATCCCATTTCTGGATAGCTTCGGCCATGGTCGGCGCGTGGATCGTGGAAACCGTAGTGTCCATCAAACCGGCGCGGGCCATTTCGCCCAGAATGCCGAAGATGCCTCCGGCGCGGTGTACGTCTTCCATGTGGACATTGGCAATCGCCGGCGCGACCTTGCAAAGGCATGGCGTCGAGCGGCTCAGCCGGTCAATGTCTGTCACTGTGAAATCGACTTCCGCTTCGTTGGCGATAGCCAGCAAGTGCAGAATCGTGTTCGTCGAACCGCCCATGGCGATATCCAGCGTCATGGCATTTTCAAAAGCCGCCTTGGTCGCAATGCCGCGGGCCGACACTGATGTGTTGCCGTCTTCGTAATACTGTTTCGTCAGATCGACGATCTTGTGGCCGGCCTGTTTGAACAGCGCTTCACGGTCCGAATGGGTCGCCAGCGTCGATCCGTTGCCCGGCAGCGCAAGACCCAGTGCCTCGGCCAGACAGTTCATCGAGTTGGCGGTAAACATGCCGGAACATGATCCGCATGTCGGACAAGCGTTTTCCTCGAAGGCCTGCACTTCGGCATCCGTGCGTTCCGGATTGGCCGCCTCGATCATGGCGTCGATCAGGTCCACGGCGCGCTCGACACCGTCGATTTCGACCTTTCCGGCCTCCATGGGTCCGCCGGAGACGAAAACGACGGGAATATCCAGCCGCATGGCGGCCATCAACATTCCCGGCGTGATCTTATCGCAGTTCGAGATACAGACCATCGCGTCGGCACAATGCGCGTTGACCATATATTCGACACTGTCGGCAATGATCTCGCGGCTTGGCAGCGAATAGAGCATGCCGTCATGACCCATCGCAATGCCGTCATCGACCGCAATCGTGTTGAATTCCTTGGCAACGCCGCCGGCGTTTTCGATCTCGCGAGCGACCAGTTGGCCCAGATCCTTCAGGTGCACGTGACCCGGCACGAATTGCGTGAACGAGTTCACAACCGCGATGATCGGTTTGCCGAAATCGCTGTCTTTCATACCGGTGGCGCGCCACAACCCGCGGGCACCCGCCATGTTTCGGCCGTGGGTCGTCGTTCTGGAACGATATGGAATCATGTCTAGCCCTCAATCTGCTGGTAAGAGTCAATCTGGCTCGTTTTGCACGACAGCCCAGCAGATTTCTAGTCCAAACAGCGTATTTTCAGCCAAAGAGGCGGCGCAACCGGTCGATAAAGCGCTTCATCACTCCTCCGGCATCGCTGGCGCGGTCCTCGACATCGTCCCAAGCCTCGCCGATGTCTTCAAGGACCGGATCAATGCGGCGGCGCTTAAACCTCTGCAAGAGGCGGTAGATCCCCAGTAGCAGCAGGGACACTAACGCGAGGAAGGAAATATTGAACCAGGGGATCAGTGTCACATCCGGGCCGGATACCTGCTTCATCGAAGTCGCGTTCGGGAAGATGGAGAAGATTTTGTTACGCCAGCCATAATGCCGGACCGCAACCCATTTCGGGTTTTCATGGGTTGAGACCAGTTGTTTCGCC
>JAHEFH010000161.1 GCA_024640245.1 Paracoccaceae bacterium
GGACAAGCAGGCACCCGAGCAAAAAAACCGCCAGGCGGCCCAGCAGAGTGGACGGCGGATATACAAAACCACTGTAGATCAGACCGACCCCGATCAACCCAAGAGCAATTACCCCGACCCAACGGCGACCCGTGGCAAGTGGCAGGCGCGCGAATATTTCCGACATAAATGGTCCTCCTTGCCGCCTCTTGCCTGCGAGCGAAGGCAATAGCAAGTACCAGAAATCAAAAATCGTGCTAGTTTCCTTTTGAAAGGGACAACGGATAAAGACGTCTTGCCGCAACCTCGCTGGAAACCCAGCCCAAAACACGCGCAATATTGGTTCTCAATTCGAAACAATAAGTTTCAATTGTCACATCTGTTTCCGCCGAAGCGAAAGCCCTATATAGACTTCGAAAGGAGCCATCCAATGTCTATCAGACCTGTAAAATCAACTTCGCTGGCCCAGCCCACAAAGGAAGGCGCCGGCGTCGACCTCTACCGCGCGTTCGGTTTTCACGACCCGAAAGCACAAGACCCCTTTCTGCTGCTGGACGATTTCCGGAACGACAATCCGGCGCGCTTCGAGCGCGGATTTCCATGGCATCCACACCGCGGCATCGAAACGATTACCTATGTCCTGACCGGCACCGTCGATCATGGCGACAGTCTGGGCAATACCGGCACACTAGGTGCGGGGGACGTGCAATGGATGACTTCGGGGTCCGGCATACTTCATCAGGAAATGCCGAAGGGCAACGCCAACGGTCAGATGCACGGATTCCAGCTCTGGGCGAACCTGCCAAGAGAGCTGAAAATGACCAGTCCACGATATCAGGATGTCGAAGCCAAGGAAATTCCCGAATTTTTCGAGGACGACGGCACCCGCGTCAAAGTTATCGTTGGCTCGTTCTGGGGCAAGACAGGTCCGGTCGACGGAATCGCGGCTGATCCGCAATATCTGGACATCTATGTGCCGGCGGGCGTGAAAAAATCCTTTCCGGTCGACACCTACCGCAAGGCTTTCGCGTATGTGTTCGAAGGCTCGGCAGCATTCGATTATGCGTCAAAGCCGACAGGCGTCTTGCTGGAAAAGGAAGTGCGCGGAGAAGAGGTGAATATCCGCGACATGTCAGGGAACCGGACCCTGGTCAATTTTGACACCGGCGACACCGTCACAGTTCAGGCCGGTGATCGTGGAGTGCGTTTCCTGCTGATTTCCGGTCGGCCAATTCAGGAACCGGTCGCTTGGCACGGACCGATCGTTATGAATACGCGCCAAGAACTGGAACAAGCCTTCAGGGAACTGAACAACGGCACCTTTATCCGTCCCGCGCACTGAGCGCGCCTAACGGACTAAAGCGCGCCGATCCAGATCAAGACGGCATAGAACACGAAACTGGAGGCCAGCATGCTAAGTACGAGACTGCTGGCCAAACTGTATCTGGCTCTGGATTTTTCGCGTTTCTTGTTAAAATTTCCGGACCGCTGATCGAAACTCCGGCTGATCGCCTCGACCCTTTTGGGATCGACCCGGCTCCGGAGAACCGGGTGTTTCAGCTTGTGTTCGGAGTTTATTAGAAACTCGACCTCTTCGCGCGCGCCTTTCGGCAAACTACGGCGAACATCCTTCAACTGCTTCTCCAGCGTCCTGCCACGGGCCGAAAACTTACTGGAAAGTACAGACGAGACATGCGCCTTGGCGGCATCCATCTCCTTATTATGCATATCATCCTCCCCCAAGGAATGTGGCCACAATAAGGCATTTCCGGCTGCCAATCAATCACCGTTCGCTTTTGCGCACGAGACTGTGCGCCTGGACCGGGCCTTTTGAACAAACATCGACGACCGCCTACCAGGTCGCCGAAAGGGAAAGAGCGGACACACATTTGCACCGCGTGTAACAACCACCGACACCTTCAACCAAGCAAACCACGCAACATGGTCATCGCTTTTTTCCCTTTCGGCCATCTCAACGTAGCGCCGCGGGGTTAATCAGCCCTAAACTCGAATTGTAAAAAACAAACAATTTTATCAATCTTATTAATAGCTTGGGCGCGATGACATTTGACCATCGCGCCCAAGTGCATTGCCGATTGTTGAAAGCACGGAGTCCCCTAGTGGACCCGCTTCATTTCCAGACCCAATTCAGCATATTTCACGGTCAGCAAGCCGAGGGGGCCACGAACGACGGCCTCTGGATTATGCGCCAATACGTCTTGTGCCATTACACCCTGATAGGTCTTGTTCGACCACAAATATTTGTAATTGTAGAGTGGCAGCCCGTTTTGGGCAGTTCCCACGCGCTCGATATCGCGCTTCACTCGGATGTCAGAGGGCTGTGGTTGCTCTTCGTCACTGTCCTGAGAGATCAGCAAGCCGATTGCCACGAGTGCAAGCAAGGGGACCAACAAGCCACCGGTTGAAGAGGCTGGCTCCTCCTCCATGACTTCGGTCATCGGTTCCATTTCGGGCTCGACCAGCGAGCCTCCAAAAGCTGTAGTCGCGGCCAGTGTCGTAGACAGCGCGGCTGCAATCAGTTTCTTTTGCATAAACTTCTCCCTCATTTTTAGGTTTCAATAGTGGTGCTCAGTCACGCGAAAGCATTTCTCAAGAAATACTGACAACTCCCACGATATAAAAAAAGCGGGTGGTTGAGGCCGCACAAAATCAAGATTTTCCCGAAAAGTCACATAGCTGCATCAGGCCCTTCTTGGCCATCAGGCGCCGTGCGCCCAAATTTAACATGAAATATTAACAGCTTGTTAGCACGTCCGTCGCTAAGTCTGGTTTATCTGTTAACCATAAATGGCATAGAACAGACCGAAACGCGGGTGAACCCGCGGCACATCTTGGGGGCATCGGGGTGTGAAAGTGTAGTTTATGCACCGCAAATTACTTGCAACAGTTGCGCTCGCCACCAACCTTGTCATCATTCCTGCCTTCGCGGATACCGCTCTCCCGCCCTTGCAGCCCGCGAATCCCGTGTTTGAAGAATTCACAATCAACAAGAGGCCGTCTGTCTGCAACGGTTTCGCTGACTTTGGCTCTATCACCGAGCAGACCATGCAACTGGTGGTCGTTGACCCTCTGGTTTCCATCGCGTTCGACATCGCTCGCTTGTTTCGCCCGTTTTTCACGGATGCCGCAACGACACAGGAAGCTTCGCGCAAGTCAGCCAAGATGAGAAGGCCGAAACCCCAAAGCCCCAGCAACATGGTGCGGGTTGTGGCGCGGAAGCGGATATGCGGTTGACGCGTCAGCCACCGTTCCTCCGGCATCGGATTATGGCACAAGGCGATACAGTGCCGATGCGGAAGGCCGGTCAATTTGTGTCTTGAGATTGGCGATGCTCTGGCTTAACAATTCAGAAAATGGAGAACGCCATGACCAAATCCCTGACCAGCGCCCTCGTCGCACTCGCCTTGATCACCCTCGCCGCCTGCAACACAGTGGAAGGAATAGGTCAGGACCTCGGCAAAGCGGGCGATGCGATCGCGGATGCTGCGAACTAGGGACGCCGGATTATTGGCGCTTGCCTTAGCGTTCCGTCAATCATCCATCTTCAACGCGGAAATGAACGCCTGCTGCGGTATTTCCACCTTGCCGAACTGGCGCATCTTTTTCTTGCCCGCCTTCTGCTTGTCCAGCAACTTGCGTTTCCGGCTGACGTCGCCACCATAGCATTTCGCGGTCACGTCCTTGCGCAGGGCTGACAGTGTCTCGCGGGCGATGATCCGGCCGCCGATAGCTGCCTGAATCGGAATCTTGAACATGTGCTGCGGGATCAGTTCCTTCAGCTTTTCGACCATCTGGCGGCCCCGGTTTTCGGCCCGGTCGCGGTGGACCATGGTCGACAGGGCATCTACCGGTTCGTCGTTCACCAAGATCTGCATCTTGACCAGAAAGTCTTCGCGATAGCCGTACATCTGGTAATCGAAAGACGCATAGCCCTTAGTTACGGATTTCAGACGGTCGTAGAAATCGAACACCACCTCGTTCAGCGGCAGGTCATAGACGACCATGGCGCGCGAACCCGCATAGGTCAGGTCCATCTGGATGCCCCGCCGGTCCTGGCAGAGTTTTAGAACGTCACCCAGATATTCGTCCGGCACGAGGATCGTCGCCTTGATCCTTGGCTCTTCAATGTGATCGACGAAGGTCAGGTCGGGCATATCGGCGGGGTTGTGCAGTTCCTTGACCGTACCGTCACGCATATGGATGTGATATACTACGCTGGGCGCAGTCGTGATTAGGTCGATATCGTATTCGCGTTCCAGCCGGTCGCGAATAACCTCCATATGCAAGAGGCCGAGGAAACCGCAGCGGAAACCGAAGCCAAGAGCGGCGGAGGTTTCCATTTCGGTCGAGAAACTGGCGTCGTTTAACGACAGTTTACTGATAGCGTCGCGCAGGTCCTCGAATTCCGCATTATCCACAGGAAACAGGCCGCAGAACACCACCGGCTGCGAGGGCTTAAACCCTGGCAGGGCCTTTTCGCAGCCCTTCTTCTCATGCGTGATCGTGTCGCCCACGGCTGTGTCCGCAACCTGCTTGATCGAAGCGGTCAGGAATCCGATCTCGCCCGGTCCCAGCTCGTCGATCACGGTCATTTGCGGCCGGAACACCCCGATCCGGTCCACCGGATAAACGGCGTTGGTGGCAATCATGCGGATACGCTCGCCTTTTTTCAAAACGCCGTCGATTACACGAATCAGAACCACCACACCCAGATAGGCGTCGTACCAGCTATCAACCAGCATCGCCTTGAGCGGCGCGTTGCGGTCTCCCTTTGGCGCAGGCAGGCGGGTGACAATAGCTTCCAACACTTCCGGTATGCCGACGCCCGTCTTCGCGCTGACCAGAATGGCCCCCGACGCGTCAATGCCGATCACATCCTCAATCTGGTCGCAGACTTTTTCGGGTTCGGATGCCGGCAGGTCGATCTTGTTCAGGACCGGCACGATCTCGTGATTGGCGTCAATCGCCTGATAGACGTTGGCGAGCGTCTGGGCCTCGACCCCCTGAGTGCTATCAACAACCAGCAGAGAACCTTCGACCGCGCGCATGGAGCGGCTCACTTCATAGGCAAAATCGACGTGGCCGGGTGTGTCGATCAGATTCAGGACATAGGTCTCGCCATCCTTGGCCTTGTAATCGATGCGAACCGAGTTGGCCTTGATGGTGATGCCGCGCTCCCGCTCGATGTCCATGCTGTCGAGCATCTGCTCTTTCATATCTCGTGCAGCCACGGTCCCCGTGGACTGGATCAGACGATCCGCCAGCGTGGATTTGCCGTGGTCAATATGGGCTACGATCGAAAAATTTCGGATTTTGGATATGTCTGTCATGACTGCGATATGCTGTGGATTTGCGGATTGGTCAAGAGTCACCGCACGGTCAGGCAGTGATCTTTGCGGTTACAAGCCAAAGCATCGGCTATTCAGGGGCGATTCCCGATGTCGAACGAGTCAAGTTGCCTCGGGCCACCAGTCTGCGGCTAGCGCAAGACTTGCCAACGGTGGCCGGCTCAACTTGCCGCGCCAATGGATCGATAGCTGAAAAATTGCGAACACAACCGGGATTTTGCTCTCGTCGAAAATGGCGAATTTGCAGCACCTTCGGCTACAAGCCATCAAAACCTTGCCAAATGAACCGGTTTCATGGCAAAATG
>JAHEFH010000040.1 GCA_024640245.1 Paracoccaceae bacterium
TATTCGGCGGCGACCGATGCCTTGTTCAGCTGGTCGTCGAGCGTTTTGCGGAACTTGTCGATCATCTCGTCCACATGCGCGCGCTCGGCGACGAACTGCGGTGCTACGATGCCGTTGTCGCCGGTGAACTTGACGTGCAGGCCGTTCCAGAACATGTCTTTCTGCATCTGCACGCCGCGCACGCCGGGCGCTGTGGACGGGTGTACCTCGACGCCCGCGATCAGGCCGATGGAGCGAATGTCCTTGACCAGCTCGTGGTCGCCCAGCGAATGGATCGCGTCCTTGAAATAGGGCGCGAGGTCCTTGGAGCGCTGGAACAGGCCCTCTTCTTCGAATATCTCCATCGTCGCCAGACCGGCGGCGGTGGCGGCGGGATGGCCGGAATAGGTGTAGCCGTGGAAGAACTCGATCGCGCCTTCGGGGGCGTTGTCGACGACTGTGTCGTAAATCTCGTCCTTCACCGCGACTGCGCCCATCGGGATCGAGCCGTTGGTCAGAGCCTTGGCCATGGTCATGATGTCGGGCATTACATTGAAAGTTTGCGAAGCGAAATTCTCGCCCATGCGACCGAAACCAGTGATCACCTCGTCGAACACCAGCAGGATGCCGTATTTGTCGCAAATCTCGCGGATGCGCTCCAGATAGCCCACTGGCGGAACCAGAACGCCGGTGGAACCTGCCACGGGTTCGACAAAGACGGCGGCAATGGTGTTGCCGTTATAGGTGTCGCAGATGCGTTGCAGGTCATCGGCCAGTTCCACGCCGTTATCCGGCTGCCCGGGCTTCTTGATGTCCAGACCGGTCCAGGTGTGGCGCATCATCACCACGTTCGGCATCACGATCGGGAAGGTGTCGCGGTTCTTTACCAGACCGGAAAGCGAGACACCGCCGATGTTCACACCGTGGTATGCGCGCTCGCGGCTGACGAAACGGTTGCGCTGCGACTGGCCGCGGGCGCTGTTGTAGGCCATGACGATTTTCAGAGCGGTATCGACAGCTTCGGAGCCCGAGTTGACGAAGAACACGTGGTTGATGCCCTCGGGTGTCAGGCGCGATACACGCTCGGCCAGCGCAAAGCTGCCGTTATGACCGGTGCCGAAGGGCGAGGCATAGGTCATGCGTTTCATCTGCTCGTGCACCGCCTCGATGATCTTCGGGTGACAATGACCGGCCGGTGAACAGAACAGGCCGGAAGACCCGTCGATGATCTTGCCGTCGTTCTGGTCGTACAGGTAGACGCCGCTGGCGCGGTTCACCATTCTTGGGCTAGCCTTGAAATCACGGTTCTGCGTGAAAGGCATCCAATACTGTTCTAACGAATTGCCGCGATACTCCATGTCCGTCTCCGATGTAAAAAATGATCGCACTTCACTGGCTGGCCAGTGCATTCTAGCACAAAATAGACAGTTCGGCAGGGGCATCATTAACCCCAATTGCGCTGTTCCATAAGTCCAGTTGCGCATACCACCGGATTGACCTAGTTTGCAAGGATGAGAATTTCAGTAGACCAGTTTTTCCTCGACCGCCAGTCCGGTATCGGCTTACAGGCGCAATTGCGCGAAAAAATCGCGGAGGCGATCCTGTCGCGCCGATTCACGCCGGGTCAGCGGCTGCCGTCCAGCCGCAGACTGGCCGACCATCTGGGCATAGCCCGGATTACCGCCTCGCTGGTCTATCAGGATCTGGTCGCAGACGGCTACCTGAACGCCGCGGCACGCAGCGGATATTTTGTTGCGCCGGATGCACCGGGACTGCTGGCTTCGGGCAAGGATATTCCCGCCAACAAAGATGAAACCGTCGACTGGAACAACTGGATCAAACCCCGCGTCGGCACTATGCGGCTGATGCAAAAGCCCAAGGACTGGCGCGCATATCCCTATCCGTTCATTTATGGCGAACTTGATTCGGATCTTTTTCCGCATGATGTCTGGCGCGATTGCGCGCGGCGCGCCTGGGGCAAGCGGGAGTTCGACCAGGTGGCCGGCGATTTCCGCAACTCCGACGACAGCCGCCTGATCGACTATATCCGGTCGCACAGCCTGCCGTCGCGCGGCATTGTCGTCGGGCCGGAACAGGTGCTGGTGACGATGGGGGCACAGAACGGCTTGTGGCTGGCGATCCAGTTGCTGGCCGCAGCCCGGCCCGGCCTGCGCGTGGTGATCGAGGATCCGGGATACCCCGACCTGCGCGAGGCGCTGAAGCTGGCCGGTTGCCAGATCATTCCGGTGCCGGTGGACGATCAGGGGCTGCCGCCGGACCTGATCCCCGAGGATGTCGATCTGGTCTGCGTTTCACCCAGCCATCAGGCGCCCACCGGCGCCACCTTGCCGATGGCGCGTCGTCGCCGGTTGCTGCAACTGGCCGAGGAGCGCGACTTCCTGATCCTCGAAGACGATTACGATTTCGAGATGAGTTTCTTGCGCCCGACAAAGCCCGCCCTGATGGGCGAGGCCCGGAACGGCCGCGTGATCCACGTCGGCAGCTTTTCAAAATCGTTGTTTCCGGGGCTGAGACTGGGCTACATGGCCGCGTCTGCGCGGTTTATCGAGGAAGCCCGCTGCATCCGGACGCTGGTGATCAGGCATCCGCCCGGATCGACCCAGCGGACGACGGCGCATTTTCTGGCGCTCGGGCATTATAACGCCCATGTCCAGCGCCTGCGGCAGACCTATCGCAAGCGCCGCGGGGTGATGATCGAGGCGCTGGGAACGGCGCGGATCGACTCTCTGGGCGCCTCGGAGTTCGGCGGCGCCGCTTTCTGGGTGGAGGGGCCGAAAGGACTGGACGCGACGCAACTGGCCGTCGACCTGCGCGAAGAGGGCGTGCTGATAGAACCGGGCGAGGTGTTTTTCGCCAGCGAGGACGCGCCCAAAAACTATTTCCGCATGGCCTATTCCTCGATCCCGTCGGAGCGTATCGCCGAGGGCGTCGCCCGCGTCGCGCGGCATCTGGGAGCCTGATCCGTGGCCGGAATTTCGGGCGCGGCTGCCGAGCTGGACTTAAGTATGCCAATAATTGGCTCTAATATCTTCCGGCCAATCAATACATTTAAAGTCAAAGACGACTCTTGCACCGAGGAATGCTAAAATGAAAATGACGACTGAAGAAGCTTTTGTAAAAGTTCTGCAAATGCACGGGATTGAACATGCGTTCGGCATTATCGGTTCCGCAATGATGCCGATTTCGGACCTGTTCCCCAAGGCGGGCATCAAGTTCTGGGACGTCGCGCACGAATGCAACGGCGGCATGATGGCCGACGGCTACACCCGCGCTTCCGGCAAGATGTCGATGATGGTGGCACAGAACGGTCCGGGCATTACCAACTTCGTGACCCCTGTGAAGACGGCCTACTGGAACCACACGCCGCTGCTTTTGGTAACGCCGCAGGCAGCCAACAAGACCATCGGTCAGGGCGGATTTCAGGAAATCGAGCAGATGAAACTGTTCGAGGACATGGTCGCCTATCAGGAAGAAGTCCGCGACCCGTCGCGCATGGCCGAGGTTCTGAACCGCGTGATCCTGAAGGCGAAACGCGCCTCGGCGCCGGCCCAGATCAACGTGCCGCGCGATTTCTGGACCCAGGTGATCGATATCGAACTGCCCGCGATCGTCGAATTCGAACGTCCGGCAGGCGGCGAGGAGGCTATTGCCAAGGCGGCGGAACTTCTGTCGACCGCGAAGAACCCCGTCATTCTGAACGGTGCCGGTGTGGTTCTGGCTGGCGCCATTTCCGACACGGTCGCGCTTGCCGAGCGTCTGGACGCGCCGGTCTGCTGCGGGTATCAGCACAACGACGCTTTTCCGGGTTCGCACCCCCTGCACGCGGGTCCCTTGGGCTATAACGGCTCCAAGGCCGGGATGGAGCTGATCTCGAAGGCCGATGTGGTTCTGTGCCTCGGTACCCGGCTGAACCCGTTCTCGACCCTGCCGGGATATGGCATCGACTACTGGCCGACCAAGGCGAAAATCATTCAGGTGGACCTGAACCCCGACCGGATCGGTCTGACCAAAAAGGTCACGGTCGGCATCGTCGGCGATGCCAAAAAGGTCGCGCAGTCGATTCTGGCGCAACTGTCGGACACGGCTGGCGACGCAGGTCGCGCCGAGCGCAAGGCGACGATTGCGAAAACCAAATCGGCATGGGCGCAGGAACTGACATCCATGGATCACGAGGACGACGATCCGGGCACCACCTGGAACGAGCGGGCCCGCGCCGATAAACCCAACCACATGAGCCCGCGCATGGTCTGGCGCGCGATCCAGCAGGCGCTGCCGAAAGAGGCGATCATTTCGTCCGACATCGGCAACAACTGCGCCATCGGCAACGCCTATCCTTCCTTTGAAGAGGGCCGGAAATACCTCGCACCTGGCCTGTTCGGTCCCTGCGGTTACGGCTTTCCTGCCATTGCAGGTGCGAAAATCGCCTGTCCGGACGTGCCGGTGGTCGGTTTTGCCGGTGACGGCGCTTTCGGCATCTCGATGAACGAGATGACAGCGGTTGGACGCGGCGACTGGCCGGCTATCACCATGGTGATCTTCCGCAACTACCAGTGGGGCGCGGAGAAGCGTAACACCACCCTGTGGTATGCCGACAACTTCGTGGGTACCGAGCTGGACGAAGACGTCAGCTATGCCGGTATTGCAAAGGCCTGCGGTCTGATCGGGGTACAGGTTCGCACCATGGAAGAGGTCACAGCGGCGCTCGACAAGGCGATCAAGGACCAAAAGGCGGGTAAGACCACCTTTATCGAGGTGCTACTGAACAAGGAGCTGGGCGAACCGTTCCGCCGTGATGCGATGAAGGCCCCCGTTTCGGTGGCCGGTATCGATCCTGCAGACATGCGGCCGCAAAAGAGCGCTTGAGCCGCGACCGTCGCAAAAATAGATAGTGAAAAGGGGGCCGGGACACCGGCCCTTTTGCTGTGAGGGCTACAGGCCCAAAATGCCCGGATCGGGAATCGCGGACATGGTGAGCGCCGTCGAGGCCACGATATCATCGACCGTCGCGCCGCGGGACAGGTCACAGATCGGCTTTCGGAAGCCCTGCAGGAAGGGTCCGATCGCCTGCGCGCCCGCCAGTTCCTGCAACAGTTTGTAGCCGATATTCCCGGCATCCAGCGTCGGAAAGATCAGCGTGTCCGCATGGCCCGCGACATCGCCCTCGACCCCCTTGGCCGCCGCAATCCGGCGCGACAGGGCGGCATCGGCCTGAAGAGGGCCGTCGAAGTGCAGTTCGGGGTGCCGTGCCTGCACGATGTGCAGCGCCTCTCGCACCTTGTCCACGCCTTCGCCGGCACCGGACAGGTAAGTCGAATAGGACAATAGCGCAGTGCGCGCCGGCTTACCGGTGAGCGCGGACGCGGAGTGGCTGGTGGCGATGGCGATGTCGGCCAGCTGTTCCGCATCGGGCGAGATATTCAGCGCGCAATCGGCCAGGAACAAAGCGTCGCGGCCCGGCGTCAGCATCACGAAATAGCTTGATGCGGTCCTGATCTCGGGTTCCAGCCCGATAACGAGGAAGGCCGCACGGATCACGTCGCGGGTCGGTGTGCTTATGCCCGCTACCATGGCCTCGGCAAGTCCGGTTGCCAGAACCCCCGCGGCACGGGCCATCGGGTCGGCCAGACGCTCTATCGCCTCTTCGCGCGTGGTCTTCGGGCGGTTGGCGCGGATAGCGTCGATCATCGGCTCTATGTCGAGCATCAATGGGTCGATGACCTGCACCTTGCCCCGCTTTGGCGCGTCGCCGAACAGAACCGGATGGGCGAAACCCTCGGCCGCGATGATCTCGGCCGCGGCCTGCATGCGGGGGTCGTGGCCTTCTGGCAGGATCACGTTGCGCTGGTTTCTCGCAGCTTTTTCCTTGGCGGCTTCGATGAAATTCATGGGGTCCTCTTTCCCGGCCACGCTAGTGTCTGCGCCGCGCGCTGGCAAGTCCAAGCGGGGCCGAAATGGCAGGCCAGATTTCCGGAGGTGTTCGTGAAAAAATCTTGCAAAATTTCACGAATGTGAGAGAGTTTGGAAATCACGGAGACTCGGCATGACCGCGAAGGCGATACAGATACCGTCACAGACCATCGGGCAGGATATCCGCGCCCTGCGCAAGGCGCGCGGGCTGACGCTGAGCGATCTGGCGGCGCGGGTCGGACGTTCCGTCGGATGGATGAGTCAGGCCGAACGCGATCTGTCGCGACCCTCGATTGACGAGTTGCGCCTGCTGGCCAAGGTGCTGGAGGTCAATATCTCGCTGTTCTTCGGGCAGGCGGCGGCGGACGAGAGCGAGCAGGGCCGGATCGTGCGTAAACAGGCGCGGCGGCAATTGGGCGGCGGCGACGGGCTGGTCGAGGAACTGCTGTCGCCGGATTTGACTGACGATTTCGAAATGTTCCATTCGACATTTCACCCCGGCGCGGAACTGAAGGAATTCATCACCCGCCCGACGCAGGAGGTGGGCTATCTGGTATCGGGCCGCCTGAAGCTGTTTCTGGGTGACGACGAATTCGACCTGAACCCCGGCGACAGCTTCCGCATCCGCGGCGAGCCGTACCGCTGGGTCAATCCATACAAGAAAGAGGCGCGCGCGGTCTGGGTGATCGCACCGCCGGTTTACTGAGTCGGGCACGCTGATGGAACAAGACATACACAAAGGATCCTGCCTGTGCGGCGCGGTGAGCTTCGAACTGGCCGGAGAAATGCGACCGGCGTTCGCCTGTCACTGCACTCAATGCCGTAAGACCAGCGGGCATTACGCGTCGTTTACAGATGTGCCGCGTGACAAGCTGGCCTTCGTCCGCGACGACGGGCTGAAATCGTTCCGGTCATCGGACCATGCGCGGCGCGGATTTTGCGGGAATTGCGGATCGAGCCTTTTCTGGGACTTGCTGGAGCGCGACTCGATTTCGGTCGCCTGCGGAGCGCTTGAGGCCCCGACCGGCCTGCATCAGGCGGGACATATCTACGTTGCCGACAAGGGTGACTATTACGACATCGCTGACGGTCTGCCGCAGTGGGAGAAATATTGATGCTGGATGTGATTGCCGCCTATCCGGCGGCGGACCTCGCCACGTTTCTTGTCGCCGGGATAGCGCTCAACCTCACGCCGGGAGCCGACGTGGCCTTTACCACAGCATGTGGAATCGCGGGCGGACCGCGTTCCGGGGCGCTCGCCGGGATCGGTGTGGCGCTCGGGACGATGTGGCATATCGGGCTGGCCGCGCTGGGCATTGCCGCACTGATGGCGGCCTATCCGGCGGCTCTGGTGGCCATTCGTTGGGGTGGTGCCGCCTATCTGGTCTGGCTTGCGTGGATTTATTGGCGGGCGGGTCCGCCTTCGGAGGGCGTGCAAGGGTCCATGCGGTCCACGCGGATTGTATGGCGCGGTTTTGTCACCAATGCGCTCAACCCAAAGGTGGCGCTATTCATTCTGGCCTTCCTGCCGCAGTTTGCCCATCCGGCCTACGGTCCGATCTGGCAGCAAATCCTGCTTCTCGGTGCGATTTTCTGGACGACCGGACTGGTCATCACCTGCAGCTATGGCTTGCTGGCGGGCGTCGCGGGGCAGGCGCTCGGCCGACGCCTCGGGGTATTGAACAAGCTGGCCGCAGTCATCTTCTGCGGTCTCGCGCTGAAATTTGTGACGGAGTAAGACATGGCATTTCCAACAACAGCAAGGGTAGTCATCATCGGTGGCGGCGCGGTGGGCGCCTCGGCGCTGTATCATCTGGCGAAGGCGGGCTGGACCGACTGCGTGCTGCTGGAAAAGAACGAGTTGACGGCGGGATCGACATGGCATGCGGCGGGCAACGTGCCTACGTTTTCGACTAGCTGGTCGATCATGAACATGCAGCGCTATTCGACTGAACTGTACCGCGGATTGGGCGCGGCGGTAGATTATCCGATGAACTATCACGTCACCGGATCAATCCGTCTGGCGCACAGCCGCGAGCGGATGCGGGAGTTCGAGCGCGCCCGAGGCATGGGCCGCTATCAGGGCATGGAGATCGACATCCTGTCGCCTGCCGAGACCCGCGGAAAATACCCGTTCCTGGAGGTGCACGACATCGAAGGCGCACTGTTCGATCCCTGTGACGGCGATATAGATCCGGCGCAGTTGACGCAGGCGCTGGCCAAGGGCGCGCGCGATCTGGGTGCGCGGATCGAGCGTTTCTGCCCCGCCACCGGCGTGCGGCGAGAGAAGGGCGAGTGGATCGTGCAGACCGAAAAGGGCGAGATCCGCTGTGAATATGTGGTCAATGCGGCGGGTTACTATGCCCAGAGGGTCGGCGAATGGTTCAGGCCCTATGGCGGGCGCACCGTGCCGATGATGGTGATGAGCCACCAGTACATGCTGACCGATGAGATTCCCGAGATCGCGGCGCACTCCGCCGCGCATGGCAAGCTGCCGCTGCTGCGCGATGTGGATTCGTCCTATTACCTGCGGCAGGAGAAGAACGGGCTGAACCTCGGTCCCTACGAGCGGAACTGCAAGGCGCATTGGGTGACGCCGGACGATCCGATGCCCGAGGATTTCTCTTTCCAGCTTTACCCCGACGATCTGGACCGGCTGGAATGGTATATCGAGGACGCGATGGCCCGCGTGCCTCTGCTGGGCCGGACGGGGATCAGCAAGGTGATCAACGGGCCGATCCCCTACGCGCCGGACGGCTTGCCGCTGCTCGGGCCGATGCCGGGTGTGCCGAACGCGTTCGAGGCCTGCGTCTTTACCTTCGGCATCGCGCAGGCGGGCGGGGCCGGCAAGGTGCTGGCCGAGTGGGTCACGGAAGGCGCCACCGAATGGGACATGTGGGCGGTCGATCCGCGCCGATACACCGATTACACCGCCCGCGACTATTGCATCGACAAGGGGATGGAGACTTACGGCCACGAATACGCCATGCATTTCCCGCATCACGCATGGGAGGCGGGGCGCGACAAGAAGCTGTCGCCGGTGCATGACAAGGTTTTGGAATTGGGCGGCGTGATGGGGGCCTATAACGGCTGGGAACGGGCAAACTGGTTCGCTAAGGGCGGTGACGATACCGGCCATGATGCGACCCAGACATGGGAGCGCGACGGGCCTTGGGCGCAGCGGATCAAAGAAGAATGCGAGGCGGTGCGTGACGGTGTCGGCGTGCTCGACCTGCCGGGGTTTTCACGTTTCGGCGTCTGGGGCGCGGGCGCGGGGGAATGGTTGCTTGGGATGATCGCGGGTGGGCTGCCAAAGATCGGGCGCATGGGGCTGGCCTATTTCCCTGATCAGCGCGGACGCGTCCTGACCGAGATGTCGATTGTGCGTCACGCCGAGGACGGCTTTACGCTGATCACGGCGGCGGCGGCGCAGTGGCACGATTTCGAGCATCTCAAGAAACACCTGCCCGAAGGACTCAGCCTGACCGACAACACCAAGGATTTTTCGACCCTGATCGTGACGGGGCCGAAGTCGCGGGCGCTGTTCGAGAAAATCGCCGAAGCCGATCTGTCCCTGCCATGGCTGAGCCTGCAACAGGCAAAGGTCGCGGGGCGGGACTGCGGGCTGGCGCGGGTGTCTTTCGCGGGTGAACTGGGTTGGGAAATCCATGCAGCTCCGTCCGATATGCCGGCGATCTATGACGCGGTGCTCGCAGGGGGCGCTGTGCCTTTCGGGATGTATGCGCTGAATTCCCTGCGCATCGAAAAGGGTTACCGCGCCTGGAAGGGCGATCTGTCCACGGACTATTCCTTGCTGGAGGGAGGGCTGGAACGGTTCATCAAATTCGACAAGCCGCAGGAGTTTCCGGGCAAGTCGGCCCTGTTGGCGGAGCGCGAGGCTGGCGTGAAGAAGCGGTTCGTGACGCTGATCGTGGACGCGGGCGATTGCGACGCACCGTATATGTCGACGATCTGGTATGATGGCGAAGTGGTGGGCGAAACGACCAGCGGCGACTGGGGCTATCGGGTCAATGCCTCCGTGGCGCTGGGCATGGTTCGCGCCGATCTGGCGCAGGCCGGCACGAAGGTAGAAGTCGAGATTTACGGCGAGCGGCGACCGGCGGTCGTGCAGACCGACGAGCCGCTTTGGGACCCGAAAAACGAAAGGATCAGGGCATGAGCAATAAACTTACCCCCCGCATGATCGAGTTGATCGAGACCTGGCGGCTGGGATTCGTCGCCACCGTGACGGTCGGCGGGCATCCGAACCTGTCGCCGAACGGGACCTTTGTGGTTCTGGACGATAGCACGATCGCATTTGGCGAGATCCGAGCGCCGCATACGGTCACCAACCTGGTCACGAAGCCCGAGGTGGCGGTGAATTTCATCAACCCGCTAAACCGCAAGTGCGTGCGGGTGCATGGCGAGGCGACGCTGATCCGCCGCGGCACAGGGGAATTCGGGAACCTGATCCCGTTGTTCGAGGAGGAATGGGGTGTGCTGGCCGACAAGATCAACCTGATCGTGAAAATCCCGGTGCTGGAGGCCGAGTTGCTGACCAGTCCGGCCTATGACATGGGCGCGACCGAGGCGGAACTCGTCGCCATCTACAAACAGAAAATGCAGGACTACATTGATGACTGAAATTCAGACCAAGGCCCGCGTCGTGATCATCGGCGGTGGGGTTTCCGGCTGCTCGGTTGCCTATCATCTGGCGAAAAAGGGCTGGACCGATATCGTTCTGCTGGAACGCAAGCAACTGACCAGCGGCACGACGTGGCACGCGGCCGGGCTGATCGGCCAGTTGCGCGCGTCGAAGAACCAGACGCAACTGGCGAAATACTCCGCCGGGCTCTATGCGCGGCTTGAGGAGGAGACCGGCGTGGCGACAGGATTGCGCCAGAACGGCTCGATCACCGTGGCGCTGACGGATCACCGGCGCGAAGAAATCCTGCGCAACGCAGGATTGGCGCGGGCCTTTGATATCGAGGTGCAGGAATTGTCGGTCGGCGAGGTGCGCAACCTTTATCCGCATCTGAACACGGACGGCGTCAAGGCGGCGGTGTTCCTGCCCAAGGACGGGCAGGCCGATCCCGCCAATATCGCGCTGGCGCTGGCCAAGGGCGCACGAATGAATGGCGCGAAAATCCATGAGGGCGTCAAGGTGACGGCGGTGCATCAGGCGAATGGCCGCGTCACCGGCGTGGCTTGGGAAAAGGGCGGCGAGCAAGGCCGGATAGACGCCGATCTGGTCGTCAACTGCGGCGGTATGTGGGCGCGTGATTTCGCGGCAACATCCGGCGTGACCATTCCGCTGCATGCCTGCGAGCATTTCTATATCGTGACTGAACCGATCGAAGGGCTGGGCCGCCTGCCGGTGCTGCGGGTGCCTGACGAGTGCGCCTATTACAAGGAGGACGCCGGCAAGATGATGCTGGGCGCTTTCGAGCCCAAGGCCAAGCCCTGGGGGATGGGCGGCATTCCCGAGGATTTCGAGTTCGACCAGTTGCCGGAGGATTTCGACCATTTCGAACCGATCCTCGAGATGGGGATAAACCGCGTTCCGTTGCTGGAAACAGCGGGCATCCACACGTTCTTCAACGGGCCGGAAAGCTTCACGCCGGACGACCGTTATTATCTGGGCGAAGCGCCGGAACTTGCGGGATACTGGGTCGCGGCGGGGTATAACTCGATCGGGATCGTGTCCTCGGGTGGCGCGGGTATGGCTCTGGCAGAGTGGATGGACAATGGCCATCCGCCGTTTGACCTGTGGGAATCCGATATCCGCCGCGCGCAGCCGTTCCAGCGCAACCGTAAATACCTGAAGGAGCGGGTCAGCGAGACGCTGGGGCTGCTCTATGCCGACCACTATCCTTACCGCCAGTTCGCCACCTCGCGCGGGGTGCGGCGTTCACCCCTGCACGAACACCTGAAAGCCGCGGGCGCCTGCTTTGGCGAGACAGCGGGCTGGGAGCGCGCCAACTGGTTCGCGGACGAGGGGCAAAAGCCGGAATACGAATACAACTGGGGCCGGCAGAACTGGTTCGAAAATTCGAAGGCAGAGCATATGGCATTGCGCGAGGGCGCGGGCCTGTACGACATGTCCTCCTTTGGCAAGATCAGGGTGGAGGGCCGCGATGCGCTGGCCTTCCTGAACCGGATCTGCGCCAACCAGATGGATGTGGCCGCCGGACGGCTGGTCTACACCCAGATGCTGAACGAGCGCGGCGGGATCGAGTGCGACCTGACCGTGACGCGCCTGTCGGAAACCGCCTTCCTGCTGGTAGTGCCTGCGGCCACGATGCAGCGCGACCTGAACTGGCTGCGGCGGCATCAGGGCGACGCTTCGCTTGCCATCGTCGATGTGACTGCAGCGGAAGCGGTGATCTGCGTCATGGGGCCGAAGACCCGCGAGGTTCTGGCAGGTTGTTCGCCGGACGATTTCAGCAACGCGGCGCATCCCTTCGGCATGGCCCGAGAGATCGAGATCGGCATGGGGCTGGCCCGCGCCCATCGGGTGTCCTATGTCGGCGAGCTGGGCTTCGAGATCTATGTGCCAACCGATCAGGCCGCGCATGTGTTCGAGGCGATCATGGAAGCGGGTGCGCCGCACGGGCTGAAGCTTTGCGGCCTGCACGCGATGGACAGTTGCCGGATCGAGAAGGCCTTCCGCCATTTCGGGCATGACATCACCGACGAGGATCATGTGCTGGAGGCGGGGCTGGGCTTTGCCGTGGCCAAGGACAAGACGGATTTCATCGGGCACGACGCGGTGAAGCGCAAGCGCGACGCTGGGCTGGACACCCGTCTGGTTCAGTTCCGCATGAAAGACCCGGAAGTCATGCTGTTCCACAACGAGCCGGTTCTGCGCGACGGCAAGATCGTCAGCTTCCTGACCTCGGGCAATTACGGCCATGCGTTGGGAGCGTCGATCGGGCTGGGCTATGTGCCGTGTCAGGGAGAATCTGCGTCGGATGTGCAGGCGTCGGATTACTCGATAGAGGTCGCCGGCCAGCGGCATGAGGCCGAGGCAAGCTTGCGACCGATGTATGATCCGAAGTCGGAAAGAATGAAGGTGTAGCGGATAAATGTAAGCGCTTGCATTACTGGACTAACTGGCTTACAAATCTGGCCCTAGGTGCTAGACTCGGCACTCGTATTGTCGGGCAAAACTTTCACACGGGCAGGTCACATGAACAAGAAGCCGGAAATTGAGCTGAATACGCCCGCCGGGGACGAAGTGAAACAGACGACCTGCTACATGTGCGCCTGCCGATGCGGGATCAACGTGCATATCAAGGACGGCAAGGTCCGCTATATCGACGGCAATCGCAACCATCCGGTGAACAAGGGCGTGCTCTGCGGCAAGGGTTCTGCGGGCATCATGCAGCACTATTCGCCCGCGCGTCTGCGCGCCCCGATGAAACGGGTCGGCCCGCGCGGGTCGGGCGAGTTCGAAGAGATCAGTTGGGACGAGGCGCTGGATATCGCCACCGGGTGGCTGTCCAAGCCGCGTAACACCGATCCGCACAAGCTGGCGTTTTTCACAGGCCGTGACCAGAGCCAGTCGCTGACCGGATTCTGGGCGATGCAATACGGCACGCCGAATTTCGCGGCCCACGGGGGGTTCTGCTCGGTCAACATGGCGGCGGGCGGCCTCTATACGTTCGGCGGCGCGTTCTGGGAGTTCGGCGATCCCGACTGGGAACACACCAAGTATTTCATGCTGTTTGGCGTTGCCGAGGATCATGCCTCCAATCCGATCAAGATCGGCATAGGCAAGCTGAAGAAACGCGGCGCCAAGGTCGTGTCGGTCAATCCGGTTCGCACTGGATACAACGCGATTGCCGACGAATGGGTCGGCATCCGGCCCGGCACAGACGGGCTGTTCGTGGGCGCGCTGATCCACGAGCTTTTCCGCAACCAGACCGTCGATCTGGACTATCTGGTGCGCTATACCAACGCGCCGTGGCTGGTCATTCAGGACAAGGGCGCGGCGGATGACGGGTTGTTCGCGCGGGGCGAGAACGGCAATCCGCTGGTCTGGGACAGTAACACCGGCGATTTCGGTGACGGGACGTCTGCCGATATTTCGCCTTCGTTGACGGGATCGCGCAAGCTGGCTGACGGGCGCACGGCGCGGCCCGTGTTCGAACTGATGGCCGAGCGCTATCTGGGCGACGAATATTCCCCGGAGGCAGTGGCGGAGCAGACCGGGCTGAAGGCCGAGGATATCCGCAGTATCGCCGCTGAGTTGGCCGACGTCGCGTTCAAGCAAGAGGTCGTGATCGACCAGCCGTGGACCGACTGGGCGGGCCGCAAGCATGACAAGATGATCGGACGTCCGATCTCGATGCACGCGATGCGCGGCATCTCGGCCCATTCGAACGGGTTCCAGACCTGCCGCATGATCCATATCCTGCAAATCCTGCTGGGCTCGATCGACTGCCCCGGCGGGTTCCGCTACAAGCCGCCCTATCCGAAGCAGGCTCCGCCGTGGCTGCGGCCGCACGGCAAAGAGGATCAGGTCAAGGCCAACGTGCCGCTCGGTGGACCGCATCTGGGCTTTCCGCTCGGGCCGGAGCATCTGCTGATCGACGAGGAATGCGCCAGCCGCATCGACAAGGGCTTTACCTGGGACGCGCCGATGTCGGCGCACGGGCTGATGCATATGGTCATCAACAACGCCGCGACCAAGGACCCTTACGGCATCGAGGTGCTGTTCATGTACATGGCGAACATGGCGTGGAACTCTTCCATGAACGTCAAGGGAACCATCGACCATCTGACGGCCAAGGATGAAAACGGCAACTACATGATCCCCAAGATCATCTATTCCGATGCCTATTATTCGGAAATGGTACCCTATGCCGACCTGATCCTGCCCGATACGACCTATCTGGAGCGTTTCGACTGCATTTCCCTGCTGGACCGGCCGATATCCGAGGCCGATATGGCGGCGGATTCGATCCGCTATCCGGTGGTCGAACCCGACCGCGACGTTCGCGGCTTTCAGGAGGTTCTGATCGACCTTGGCGCGCGGCTTGGCCTGCCGGCGTTCACAAACAAGGACGGGTCGCCGAAATATCCCGGCGGCTATTCGGATTACATGGTCAACCACGAACGCGCGCCGGGCATCGGCCCTTTGGCGGGCTGGCGCGGCAAGGACGGCGAGAAATCGGTGCGTGGCGAGGTCAATCCGAACCAGATCGAGAAATATATCGAGAACGGGTCGTTTTTTGCCCATCACCTTAAGCCGGAGCAGGCCTATTTCAAGCACGCCAACCAATCCTATCTGGACTGGGCCGCCGATATGGGCTTTCGCGAGGACAAGAAACCGACGATCTTCCAGCTCTACTGCGAACCCGTGCAGGCATTCCGCCTTGCGGCGCAGGGCCACGGCGACCGGCAGCCTCCGGAGACACACCGTGCGCGGATCGAGAAATACTTCGATCCGCTGCCGATGTGGTACCCGCCGTTCGAAGAGGACATGATCGATCAGGCGAAATATCCGTTGCACGCCATTACCCAGCGTCCGATGCACATGTATCACTCGTGGGGATCGCAGAACGCGTGGCTGCGCCAGATCACGGCGGCGAACCGTCTCTATGTCCACACCTCGGTCGCCGCGGGCATAAACGCCAAGGATGACGACTGGGTCTGGCTGACGTCGCATCAGGGCCGCGTCAAATGCCAGATCAAGGTGATGGAGGGGGTCAACCCGCACACTGTCTGGACATGGAACGCCATCGGCAAACGCAAGGGTGCCTGGGGACTGGACGACGATGCGCCAGAGACCAATCAGGGCTTTCTGCTGAATCACCTGATTTCAGAACTGCTGCCCGAGGGCGGCGGCGGCTACCGTTATTCCAACTCCGACCCGATCACTGGTCAGGCGGCATGGTACGACCTGCGCGTTTCGATCGAAAAGGCCGAGGACACCGGCGCCACCGAGCCGATGTTCGAGCCGTTGAAGCACGGGTCCCAGCCGGCATCGCCTACAAAACTTGCCTATGGCAAGGAATTCAAGCGGGGTAAGAAATGACCACTCTGCCGCAAACCACCGAAAAGAAGCTGGGTCTGGTCATCGATCTGGATATCTGTGTCGGCTGTCAGGCCTGCGCGACCTCCTGCAAGGAATGGAACACCGGCGGCTATTCGGCGCCGCTGTCGGATCACGATCCCTATGGCGGCGATCCGTCGGGGGCATGGCTGAACCGCATCCATTCCTACGAACTGGGCGAGGGCGCGGCGGGGCGCACGGTGCATTTCCCGCGCTCCTGCCTGCATTGCGAGGAACCCGCTTGCGTCACGGTCTGCCCGACTGGCGCCTCCTACAAGCGCGAGGAGGACGGTATCGTTCTGGTCAACCCGGATACCTGCATCGGCTGCAAGCTCTGTAGCTGGGCCTGTCCCTATGGTGCACGGGAGTACGATTATGATGACGGGGTGATGAAAAAATGCACGCTCTGCGTCGACCGGATCTATAACGAGACGCTGGAAGAGGAAGACCGCGTTCCCGCCTGTGTTCGGGCCTGTCCGACCGGCGCGCGCGCCTTCGGCGATCTGGGCGATCCCGACAGTGAGGTGTCGAAAAACGTCGCGGCGCGCGAGGGTTTCAACCTGCTGGAAGAGTTCGGCTACAAACCTACCAACAAATACCTGCCGCCGCGGATGAAAACCTCCGCCCATGTATCGCCGGAACCGGCGCGCAAGTCTGCTCCGGTATCGGCCGGTAACGGATCTATGGTCGAAAAACTGTTCGCCTGGGCCGACCAGAAATTGTCGAGGTAACGTCACATGCATCCAGCCTATTCCGTTATCCTGTTCACCACCGCATCCGGCGCCGGCTATGGCCTGCTGTTCTGGATGGCGCTGGCCGAAACCTTCGGGGTCTTGCCCGGCGGACGGGCCTTGAGCCTTGCCGCACTGACTTTTTCGCTGGCGCTGATCACTCTGGGACTACTGGCCTCGACGCTGCATCTTGGACGCCCCGAACGTGCCATAGGGGCGCTTTCGCAATGGCGGACCTCATGGCTGTCGCGCGAAGGCGTTGCGGCTGTGGCGACCTATGTTCCCGCAGGACTGCTCGGGCTGTCCTGGCTGATCTATTTGCACAATGACCTGTTCCATCTGGTTGCGGCGCTGGCGGCGGCGGGCGCGGCGATCACCGTCTATTGCACCGGCATGATCTATGGCTCTTTGCGCACGATCCGGCAGTGGAACACACCGCTGGTTCCTCTGTTCTATCTGGCGGCGGCGGCCTCTACCGGCGCGCTGCTTTTCGGGCTGATCTATTCGCTGTTCGGCTACAGCACACCGCTTCTGGAGTTTCTGCTCCTGTGTCTTGTGGCCGTCTCGGGGGCGGTGAAGCTGACCTACTGGCGGCAGTGCGATGCCGACAAGGGACAGTACACCGCCGAAATGGCCACGGGTCTGGGCGCATGGGGTAAGGTGAGGCCGCTGGACCCGCCGCACACGATGCCGAATTTCGTCATGCGCGAGATGGGCTATCAGGTCGGGCGCAAGCACGCGCAGAAACTGCGCCGTCTGGTGGTCCTGTTCCTGTTCGCCGGACCGATGCTGGCGCTGGCCTTGTCGGCGCTGACCGGAGCGGGCGTCTTCTTCTGGTACCTTCTGGCGTTTCTTATGACTGTTGTAGGCATCGTCACCGAGCGCTGGCTGTTCTTCGCGGAGGCAGAGCACGTCTCGATGCTGTACTACGGGGCGGAGCGGGCCTAGATCGCCAGCGAACGGATCAGTTGTTCGGCAAACTTGGCCGGCGCGACCGGCAGGGTCCGCTGACCCAACTGCCCGACCGATATCGACCCCAGGGGCAGATCGCGCAGGTCCACCGGGACCAGCGTGAACCCGGGCGGCGGATTGTTCACGTCGCTGTTCAGCGAAACATCGAAGCGGATTGAGTCGGGGAACGCTCCTTCCAGCGACCGCATCGTGCCGCTTATCCCGACTTTCGATTTCAGCGTGATCGCCTTGCGGCCGGTGTGGATGTCGAGCATCCGGCGCAAGCCGGTGCCTGCGGCGGGCATCACCAATTCCTGGTCTATCAGATGATAAAGCCGGATCGCGGGCAGGCGTGACAATTCGGAAGTATCAGGCACGCAGCAATAGACCTGCTGGTCGCGGCTGCCGATGGTGCGGTAGCCGTCGGACCGCATCGGCTGGAAGGCCAGCGCCAGATCGATGGAGAAATCCGCCAGCAGGGGTTCGAACCGGTCCGGGCTTGCGATGGTCTCGGAAAAGGTCACACCGGGGAACTCGCGCAGGTACTGGTCGATCTGCCGGAACAGGAACGGACCGGCCAATTCCGCGCTGACGGCGATATTGACGTGGCCCGCGCGCAAGCCGCTGAGGTCGAGGATGCGGGAGCGGACCTCTTCGAAATCAGCCAGCTGGTTCTGGATGTGGCGGTAAAAAACCTCTCCGGCAGTCGACAGGCGTACGCCCGAGGGTAGCCTTTCGAAGATCGGCGCGCCCAATTCATCCTCCAGAGACAGCACGCGACGATTCAGGGCGGAGGGTGAAATGGCCAAATATTCGGCAGCTCCACGGATCGAACCGGCCCTGACAATGCGGTCTATGTACTGAAGCGGCAATAAATGTCGCATGATTTTTGCCCCTGATTAAAAATTACCCAATGTTTATAGGGGTGGTGCAATTATTGCAACGCATCGACGCAAATTTTGCGGCAGACAGGATCACCGGCCAACAGGTAAGCTTTCCTTACTTTTAAAGTGGTGGGGGCTCCCGAACGATTTCCAGTGCCACTTTGATGTGATTTCAGCCTCGCCGCGCTGCCATTCCCCGCGGTCGGGGTCACCAGATAACAGAGGAAATAAAATGAAAAAACTTATGCTTGCAACCGCATTGACCGCTGTCACGGCATCAGGCGCATTGGCGGACATCAAGGTCGGAATTTTGCACTCCCTTTCCGGTACGATGGCGATTTCCGAAACCACGCTGAAAGACACCATGCTGATGCTGATCGACGAGCAGAACGCCAAGGGCGGCCTGCTGGGCGAAAAGCTGGTTCCTGTTGTGGTCGATCCGGCCTCCGACTGGCCGCTGTTCGCGGAAAAGGCCCGTGAACTGCTTACGGTGCATGACGTCGATGTCATTTTCGGCAACTGGACTTCCGTGTCGCGTAAATCGGTCCTGCCGGTGATCGAAGAACTGAATGGCCTGCTGTTCTACCCGGTCCAGTACGAAGGCGAAGAGTCCTCCAAGAACGTCTTCTACACCGGCGCCGCGCCGAACCAGCAGGCCATTCCTGCGACCGACTACTTCCTGGAAGAACTGGGCGTCGAGAAATTCGCGCTGCTGGGAACCGACTATGTCTATCCGCGCACGACCAACAAGATCCTGAACCAGTACCTTCTGGACAAGGGCATCCCTGCCGATGACATCTTTGTCAACTACACGCCTTTCGGTCATTCCGACTGGTCCAAGATCGTGGCTGACGTTGTGGCGCTGGGCGCTGACGGCAAAAAGGTCGGCGTGATCTCTACCATCAACGGCGACGCCAACATCGGCTTCTACAAGGAACTGGCCGCTGCCGGCGTATCGGCTGACGACATTCCCGTGGTTGCCTTCTCGGTCGGCGAAGAAGAGCTGTCCGGCCTGGACACCACGAACCTTGTCGGCCACCTGGCTGCCTGGAACTACTTCCAGTCGGCTGAATCCGACGCCAACACCGCCTTCATCAAGGCATGGAAGGCCAAGATGGGAGAAGAGCGCGTGACCAACGACCCGATGGAAGCCCATTACATCGGCTTCAACATGTGGGTAAACGCGGCGACGGCCGCAGGTTCCACCGATGTGGATGCCGTGCGTACGGCAATGTACGGCCAGACATTCCCGAACCTGACCGGCGGAACGGCTGAAATGCTGGTGAACCACCACCTGTCGAAACCTGTTCTGATCGGCGAGATTCGCGCTGACGGCCAGTTCGACATCATCAGCCAGACCGAAGAGGTGCCCGGCGATGCGTGGACGGATTTCCTGCCGGAATCGGCGGTTCTGATGTCCGACTGGAAAGACCTCGGTTGCGGTATGTACAACACCGAAACCAAGTCCTGCGTCCAGCTGAAGTCCAACTACTAGGATGAGGATTTCGCCTTAGGGCGAATTGGGAAATGTGAAGGAGGCTCCGGCCTCCTTCCTTCTGCCAGACAGGTCAGAGATGAACAAAATCGCCAAATTGCTGCCCGCTGTTCTTGCCGCCGTCGCCTTTCTGGCGCAGGGTCCGGCGTCCGCACAGGCGGCGAACTCCGGACTGAACGAGATCGTCCAGAGCCACAGCGACCTGATCATCAAGGGGTCGGTCAAGACAATCCTGCCGGTCATCGAGGCTATTCAGGCGACCGAGGCCCCCGAGGCGGCGGT
>JAHEFH010000041.1 GCA_024640245.1 Paracoccaceae bacterium
TCACCTCCAAGAGCTTGATGGACACCCTGCCGGGCGAATTGTCGATCGGCCACGTTCGTTATTCCACTACCGGCAGTAAGGGTCACACCGCGATCCGCGACGTGCAGCCTTTCTTTGGTGAATTCGCTATGGGCGGTGCCGCGATTGCCCACAACGGCAATATTACAAATGCCGACATGCTTCGCGCCGACCTGATCAAGCGCGGTTCGATCTTCCAGAGTTCGTCGGACAGCGAGTGCATCATTCACCTGATGGCGCGCTCCATGCAGAAGAATATCCCCGAACGGATCAAGGACGCGCTACGCTCCGTCGAAGGCGCCTTTTCGATTGTTGCCATGACACGCTCGAAACTGATCGGTGTGCGTGATGCGCGCGGCGTCCGCCCGCTGGTTCTGGGCAAGATCGGCGACGGATGGGCGCTGAGTTCGGAAACCTGTGCGCTTGATATAATCGGTGCGGAGTTCGTGCGTGAAATCGAACCGGGCGAAATGGTCGTCATATCCGCCAAAGGTATCGAGACCTACTACCCGTTCGAGCGCGAAGCGCCGAGATCCTGTATTTTCGAACGCGTCTATTTTTCGCGTCCCGACAGTATTCTGGACGGTCGTTCAGTCTATGAAACGCGCCGCATGATCGGCGTGGAACTGGCGAAAGAAGCCCTCATTGATGCCGATCTGGTCTGTCCGGTGCCCGACAGCGGAACACCGGCGGCCATTGGTTACTCGCAAGAAAGCGGTATCCCTTACGCCATGGGTATTATCCGGAACCAGTATATGGGCCGGACCTTCATCGAGCCGACCGAGCAGATCCGCAACATGGGCGTGCGACTGAAGCTCAATGTCAACCGCGCACTAATCAAGGGCAAGCGGGTCATCCTGGTCGATGACAGCGTGGTACGCGGCACCACCAGCCGCAAGATCAAGGAAATGATTCTGGACGCCGGCGCCAAAGAAGTTCATTTCCGGATCGCTTCGCCACCCACTGCATGGCCGTGCTTCTATGGCGTCGACACACCGCAGCGCGAAAAATTGCTGGCAGCAACCATGAGTGAGGAAGAGATGCGCGAACATCTCGGCGTGGCCAGCCTGAAATTCATCTCGCTCAACGGCCTTTACCGCGCCTGCGGGATCGTGGACGGCCGCGACGATGCAAAACCGCAATTCTGCGACGCCTGTTTTTCCGGGGAGTATCCCGTTGTTCCTGCCGACCAGATCAATAAGGGTTTCCGGCTCAAGGCTGCGGAATGAGCCAACTGGCAGACGATCCAAGATGGATTTTTCTGCAGCAGGAAAAATGGACCTGCAAGTCCTGTGACCAGGTCCATACAGGCTTGCCCGATCTTGCATTTCGCAACCCGTCGGGAAAAGTATTCGACGACCTGGAAAAGCAGGGCAATAGCGCCTTTACGGTATCCGGCAACATCCTGACCGAGGACTTGTGCCGCTATGACGACTATTACTATGTCCGTACCCTGCTGAATATTCCGATCAACGGCGCGGAAGAGCGGTTTGCCTTCGGCGTCTGGTCGACATTGTCGGTGGACAATTTCGCGAGTTACCTCTCGGGGTTCGACAGCGGAGTGTTTTCCGACGAAGGCCCATGGTTCAGTTGGCTGGGCAACCGTTTGCCGCTGGACCCTCCGGACACGCAGGGCGTCAAATGCTCGCTGCATCCGCAAACCGGTCGCCAACGGCCTGAGATCCTGATCGAAGACCCGGATCATCCTTTGTTCCGGTTACAACGCGACGGGGCTTCTCTTGACCAGATACTGGACATTCTCGCGCAATGCGGGCATGACATCCGCTCGAGCCTTCCTGCCCCAACGCGACACTGAGACAATGACCGAACAATCGAAAACCGCCCTGATTACCGGTGCTTCCCGCGGCTTCGGCGCCGCTGTCGCCGAAGAGCTCGCCACGCATGGCTACCATATCATCGCTGTTGCACGGACCACCGGCGCGCTGGAGGAATTGGACGACCGGATACAGGCTAAAGGCGGGTCTGCCACTCTTGTGCCGATGAGCATTACCGATGAGCATTCCATCCAGAGGCTGTGCCTGGCTATCTTTGAACGCTGGGGCGGTCTGGACCTTTGGATTCACGCCGCGATCCATGCAGCCCCCTTGTCGCCGGCACCTCATATCGACGCCAAGGACTGGGAAAAGACCTGCGATATCAATATCTCGGCCACGGCACGCCTGATCCCGAATATCGAACCCCTGCTACGGGTTCGCCGGGGGACAGCAGTGCATATCCACGATCCGCAAGCCGGACGGAAATTCTTTGCCGCTTACGGCTCTTCGAAAGCCGCGCAAAAGGCTATTTTCGACAGCTGGGCGGCCGAGGAAACACCGGGCAGTCCGCGCGTCGTCAGCTTCACGCCAAACCCGATGCCTACCGCAACGCGGGCACGGTTCTTTCCGGGTGAAGACCGGACCCTTCTGACCGATCCACACAACGAGGCAAAACGCCTGGTAAAAGAATTGCTTTAACGCAACAGCAGGCTAAGCAAAAAGGCTTCGGAGGCGTGCTATTTCTTGCGCCCCGACCCGCGACCGACATCTTTCTGGAACTTGCCTTCCAGATGCTTGTTCAGTTTGGTGACCTTTTTCTCTTTCTTGTCCCGATACGGGTTCTTGTCCGACTGTGACCGCATAAACAGGCGGATCGGTGTTCCCGGAAGATCGAAGTGGTCGCGCAGCCCGTTAACCAGATAGCGGGTATAGCTCGCCGGCAGCAATTCCGGGTGCGAGCACATCACGACAAAAGTCGGCGGACGCGACTTTACCTGTGTCATATACCGCAATCGGATACGGCGCCCGCCCGGAGCGGGTGGCGGGTGCATTTCCAGCATTCCGGCCAGCCAGCGGTTCAGTTGCGCCGTGGTGATCCGTCGGTTCCATGTGGCATGCGCCTTGAGGATTGCTTCGTGCAGACGGTCCAGACCACGACCCGTCGCGGCGGATACTGTCACCAAAGGCGCGCCGCGCAGCTGTGGCAACAAGCGGGTGAACTTTTCTTTTATGTCCTTGAGTTTTTCCTGCCGCTCGGTCTCGATATCCCATTTGTTGACGGCAATGACCACGGCGCGGCCTTCGCGCTCGGCCAGATCGGCGATGCGCAGATCCTGCTGTTCAAAGGGTATCTCTGCATCCAGCAGTACCACGACCACTTCCGAGAACTTGACCGCGCGCAGACCATCCGAAACCGAGAGTTTCTCGAGCTTTTCCTGGACTTTCGCCTTCTTGCGGATACCTGCCGTATCCCAGATGCGCAGCGGAACCCCTTCCCAGACATGGTTGATTGAGATCGCGTCGCGGGTGATTCCGGCTTCGGGTCCCGTCAGCAGGCGGTCCTGACCGAGTATCTTGTTGATCAGCGTGGATTTGCCCGCATTGGGACGACCCACGACCGCGATTTGCAGGGGGCGTTTTTCAGAGAAAGTGATCTCTTCCTCTTCCTCGCCCTCTTCGAAAGACACGTCGGTTTGCGGTTCGTAATTGCGGTCCTTGAATTCCTCGGCGATCGGGGCCAGGACCTGTTGCAGGTCGAACATGCCCTCGCCATGCTCGGCGGACAGGCGTACAGGCTCGCCCAGACCAAGGGAAAACGCGTCGTAAAAGCCCTCTTCCCCGGCCCTGCCCTCTGATTTGTTGGCGACAACGATGACCCGCTTGCCTTTCTTGCGCAAGATCTCGGCAAAGAACTGGTCGGCTGGCGTAACGCCTATGCGGGCGTCGATCATGAACAGGCAGACATCGGCCATATCGACAGCGCGTTCGGTCAGTGCGCGCATCCGGCCCTGAAGGCTCTCGTCGGTTGCCTCTTCCAAACCGGCGGTATCGACCACGACGAATTTGATCGGCCCCAACCGCGCATCGCCTTCGCGCAGGTCACGGGTCACCCCCGGCTGGTCGTCAACCAGCGCGAGCCTGCGCCCGACCAGACGGTTAAAAAGGGTCGACTTGCCCACATTGGGACGCCCGACAATGGCGAGTGTGAATGACATTTAGTTGCGGCCTTTCGTTCAAGCCGCGTCAATACAGGGAAATATTGCCGTTGGAAAGCGCCTATTGGTAGGCGTGCAGCCGTCCGTCACGCGATACGATATAGAGCCGCCCGCCCGCGATCGCCACATGCGACGCCGCGCCGCCCGGAATTTCGACGGTCGACAATGGAGCGCCGGTTTCTGGATCATAGTTTCGCATCAGGCCGTCGGAACCCGCCAAAATCAGCCGCCCGCCTGCCAGAACAGGACCGTAGTAGACGTAAGCATCAAGTGCTCCACGACGGAACCGCCGTCCGGGTTTGTATTCCGGCAATTCCACCGACCAGATCTGCGAACCGTCGCTCGCATCCAACCGCTTGAGCGCGGCGGTGTCCGTCATCAAGAATACCGAACCACCGACGGGGACCACAGGACTGTAGCTGCCATCCAGCGCTGTCCAGTTGCGTTCGCCTGTGCGGCGGTCAACCGACACCAGTCGACCCGACTGGTTGCCCGCGTAGATAGTGTCATCCGCGATTACCGGATCGCCCGAGATATCGGAAACGCTGGAGCGTGCCAGACCTACACGGGTTCCGGTGACTGCTGTACTCCAGACTCTCTGGCCATTGAGCGTCAGGGCCGCAACCAGTTCGCCATTGGTGAACGGCAGAATCGCCAGACGCGGCAGTGCAGCAGGTGCCCCTGCACCTACGACGCCCGGATCCTCGCCGGAGCTACGCTGCTCCCACTCGATCCGGCCATAGGATTGTGTAAGGCTTTGGGCGATGTTGTTACGCGCCACAGCAATCACATTGTCGCCAATCACGACAGGGGCCGCCGAAATCGCCGATCCCATCTTGTGACGCCAGAAGATCGTTCCGTTTTCCGGACTAAGCGCGATCACTTCGCCATATCCGGTTGTCGCGAACAGGCGCCCGCCGCCGAAAGCAAGCCCGCCGCCAGATGCCTGACCGTATTTGTCGGACGCCGGCGTCAGGTCCGCGGACCAGAGCAACTTGCCGGAGGTATCGAATGCACGAACGCTGGCCGCCGCGTCCTGTGTGAATATCCTGCCACCTGCGACGATCGGATCGGCGGACAGGCGCTGTTTGGTAGCATTACCCTCGCCGATGGAGACCGACCACAGATGGGTAAGTTGTCTGGACAGTGCGGGATGCCCCGCAAAATGCGTCGGGCCGCCGTTCTTGTGTGTCCACTCGGCATTGGCCACAGCTTGCGGCAAACGCAAAGCTACTGCGCGGTCGGCGGTTTCTTCTTGGACGCCGCCACGGACCGGTTCGCGATCGCCGGGCAGAATCAGCTCTTTCTGAGAGCACGCGCCCAACGCCAATAGAGCAAGCCCGGCAATTATAGCCAGTCGTTGTCTGCCGAACCGTATCCCCGTCATGAAAAACGCCACCCTGTGAATTGTTCTGCGTTTATAGTGCAGTTTACTGCATGGAAAGCAACTGTCACGCGTCCGGAAGTTGGCCGCCAAGAGCGATTATCAACTGTTCCGTGCGGTTGCGCATGGCAGTACTGACACCGGGCTCCTGCAGCAGGCTCAATAGCTGCTCCAGGGCGGCATCCCTGTCGCCCGCGTCCAGCAAGGCGACTGCGCGCTGTTCCAGCGCGACAGTACGGAATGGCGCGCCGGCGCTGGCGAGAGCGTCAAGCGCCGCCATCCTTTGAGCCGGGTCCATTTCCGGTCCGCGCAAAATAACGGCTTTCAGCTTTGCCATTTCGCGATAGACCGGCTCAACCTCGGCAGAGGCCGCGAGCTGGTCCAGGACGGTCAGCGCGGCGGCCGTGTCGCCGGCCTCGGCCAGAACGGCTGCGCGGCGCAGTTCGATCACGGCCTTCGCCGTGCCGGCCTCCGCTGCAACCTCGGCAAGTGCTGCGGCACGATCCGACGCGGAATCGATGTTCAGGGCCGCTATTATCGCGTCGCCGCGCGCCTGCGCCGCGGATTCGTTGCGTGCCTTGGACCACTCTACATAGGCGGCCGCGCCCACTATCAGGACAACCGCCAGTACGGCAATCCAGCCGTATTTCCGGGCATAGCCGTATAGTTTATCGCGGCGGACTTCCTCCGCCACTTCGTCCAGAAAGGAATCTGTCTCGCTCACTTGGGGGCCTCCCTTGAATCATTCAGCGCGGACTTTGCAAGTTTCAGGTGCAAAAGCCAAGCGGGTTCAGTCGGTTTTTGCCTTGTAGGTGTGGTCTTTCGTAGGAAAAGCGCGATCACGGACTTCCTGGGCGTAGCGCTGAACAGCATCACGGATCATATCTTCCATATTTCCGTAGCGTTTGACGAAAGTCGGAACGCGCGGAAACAGTCCGATCATATCCTCGAATACCAGAATTTGCCCGTCGCAGGCGGCGGAGGCGCCGATACCGATCGTCGGGATTGACACCGAACTGGTAATCCTGTCGGCCAGATCCTCAGCCACGCCCTCGACCACGACGGAAAACGCGCCCGCAGCCTCGACCGCCTGGGCGTCTGCGATCACCAGATCGTACTGCTCTTCTTCTCGCACGGCCTTGAAACCGCCAGCGGTGTTCATCTGCTGCGGCATCAGGCCAACGTGCGCCATGACAGGAATACCGCGTTTGGTCAGGTGCGAAATGGTCGGCGCCATTTCTTTACCGCCCTCTAGCTTTATCGCCGTGCAACCCGTTTCTTTTATGATCCGCGCCGCATTGCGAAAGGCAACTTCGGGGCTCTCTTCGAACGACCCGAAGGGCATATCGACAACCACCAACGCCTTGTCCGCGCCGCGCATGACCGCCTGGCCGTGCATGATCATATGCTCCATCGTCACGCCCAGCGTGTTCGGCATTCCGTGGATGACCATGCCGAGACTGTCACCGACCAGAATCAGATCCGATACCTCGTCGACGATACGCGCCACATGCGCCGTATAGGCCGTCAGACACACTAGCGGTTCCGTCCCTTTCCGCGCAGTAAAAGCCGGCACCGTCATCTTCGGCCGTTTTTTGGTTGAATCCGGCAATTGCGACGGATCCGAGGCCGCCGATTTCTTGGAAATGGTGCTTCTAGTCGACATGTGTTCCGGCTTCCCTCTATCGTCCTACATTGGGTCGCAGCGACAGTTCGCACGGTCGCGGATGCATTCAAGTCGCTTTGTATACGGGTTTATTTGAATGGTCCATAAAGCTTTGCCCTGCGTATTCCGAGTCAGAAACACTCTTGCACGTCACTTTTAGAACGCGTAGAAAGCGAGCACTGCTTATTTACGCAACTTACCCATTCACCGCACCCCGAGGGCCCAAGTTCAGGAGACCAAAATGCGGATTGGACCAATTTTGACCGCCATCATCGTAACCGTGATGGTTTATTTGTTTGTGATGGAACGCGACACCTTGCTGGCGATCGCCGGTGCCGACGTGGCCGAAACTAAGGCGGAAACCACGCTGACGGAAGACGCGCGTCCCGCAATCCTGGTCCAAGCCATCCACTCCGCCGCCCAGCCCGTTGACAGCGGTCTCGTCCTGAGGGGCCGCACCGAGGCATTCCGCCTACTCGATGTAAAATCCGAGACTTTCGGCCAGATCATTTCACAGCCGTTGCGCAAGGGATTGCTGGTCGAGAAAGGCGAGTTGCTCTGCGAACTCGACCCCGGCACGAAGCAGGCGGCCCTGTCCGAAGCCAAGGCGCGACTGGCGGAAGCCAAGGCAAACAAACAGGTTTCATCCGAGTTGGTGAAAAAAGGCTTTACCTCAGAGACGGACCTGCTGGCACGCGAGGCAGCGCTGGAAACCGCGCAGGCCGCAGTTGTTCGTGCCGAAAAGGATATCTCCTACTTGCGTATTGCAGCCCCTTTCAGCGGCCTTCTGGAATCGGACACGGCAGAATTTGGTGAACTGATGCAGACCGGCGCTGTCTGTGCCCGCATCATCGCTCTGGACCCGATAAAGCTCGTCGGATTTGCAAACGAGGCCCAGATCGTCAAACTGAATGTTGGCACTGCCGCAGGCGCGCGACTGGTCAGCGGCCAGCAGATTGCCGGTCAGGTCACGTTCCTGTCGCGCAGCGCCGATCCACGAACCCGCACCTACCGTGTAGAGATTACTGCGCCGAACCCGAAACTCGAGGTCCGCGACGGTGCAACAGCCGAGATATATATCAGCCTGTCCGGCGAAACCGGCCACCTTTTGCCGCAATCCGCGCTGACGCTGGATGATGCGGGCCGTCTGGGCGTTCGCACGGTCGAAAATGGTGTCGCTGGCTTCATGCCGGTCGCGATTATGCAGGATGTACGGGAAGGCGTCTGGGTATCCGGTCTTCCGGATCAGGTCGATGTCATTGTCGTCGGACAGGAATACGTCACGGACGGCCGCGCCGTTACGGCCAGCTTCAAAGAGGACGCGTCATGACCGGCATCGTCGGTTGGGCAACAGCCCATGCACGGATGATCATTGTATTCGTGATCATGTCGATCGCCGCTGGAACGGCGGCCTATATCGGCTTGCCTAAAGAAGGCGAGCCGGACATCGACATTCCGGTTCTGTTCGTCTCGGTTCCCTTCCCCGGCATTTCAGCCGTGGATTCCGAAAAACTTCTGGTGAAGCCGCTCGAAACCGAACTGCAAAGCCTCGACAACCTGAAATCGATGTCGGCGACCGCAGCCGAAAACTATGCCGGCATAGCGCTGGAATTCGAGTTCGGCTGGGACAAGGCCGCAACTATCGCCGACGTGCGCGACAAGGTTAATCAGGCCGAGGCCGCTTTCCCCGAAGGGGCCGAAAAATACTCGATCAACGAAGTCAACTTCTCAAAATTTCCGATCATGGTGATCTCGCTGTCCGGTCAGGTGCCTGAGCGCACCCTGACCCGTGTCGCGAAAGAGCTGCAAACCAGACTCGAAGGCTTGCCACCGGTACTGGAAGCCACGCTGGCCGGCCATCGCGAAGAGATGCTGGAAGTGCTGATAGATCCGCTGAAGTTGGAAGCCTATAATGTTACCATGGGCGAGATGCTGAGCATCTTCGTCAACAACAACCAGTTGATCGCGGCAGGCGAGGTCGAAACCCCGCGCGGCGCCTTTTCCGTGAAAATCCCTTCTTCTTTTGATGATCCAAGGGACATCTACAGCCTGCCAGTCAAGGTCAACGGCGACAGCGTGGTAACCGTCGGCGATCTGGCGGATATCCGTCTGACCTTCGAGGACCAGACAGGCACCGCGCGCTATAACGGCGAAACGACAGTAGCGCTGCAAATCGTCAAGCGAAAAGGTTTCAACCATATCGACACGGCCAATCTGGTGCGGGCCACCGTGGCCGAAGCCGTAACCGAATGGCCCACCGAGCTGCAAAACAGCATGAGCGTGAACATCGGGCTGGACCAGTCACAGCAGGTCGACGGCATGATCAAACAGTTGGAGGGATCGGTTCTGACTGCGATCCTGCTTGTGATGATCGTGGTTCTCGGCTCACTCGGGGTGCGCTCCGCCCTGCTGGTCGGCTTTGCAATCCCCACGTCTTTCCTGCTCAGCTTTGCGATTATGGCTGTGGCCGGAATTTCCATCTCCAACATTGTTATGTTTGGCCTTATCCTGGCCGTGGGGATGCTGGTCGATGGAGCGATTGTCGTCGTCGAATATGCCGACAAACGCATCCGCGAAGGAGTCGGCCCTATGCGGGCCTATGGTGCGGCCGCCAAACGGATGTTTTGGCCGGTAATCTCCTCCACCGCGACTACACTCTGCGCCTTCCTGCCGATGCTTTTCTGGCCGGGCGTACCGGGCGAGTTCATGGGCAACCTGCCTGTGACGCTTATTTTCGTATTGAGCGCCTCTTTGCTGGTGGCGCTGGTATATCTGCCGGTCGTGGGAGGTGTCGCGGGCCGGATCTCGCGTTTCAACGAACACAGCGCCGACCTTTTGCGGCACAACCTGCACTGGACATTGCGGTTTGCCCTGTTTGCCGGCGTAGCTTTTGTCATGTATCTGAGCCTGATGGGCATCCTGCGCGGCAGCATGGTAGCCGGACTGCTGTTCGTGGCGGACTGCATGGCCCTAGCGGTCGTCGGCGGGTCATTGCGCCATGACCGTCCGGCGGAAGGCGTCAAATCGGGTTATCGCCGCAGCCGCTTCGGGTCGGTAATCCATTTCATCGTCGGGAATCCGGTGATGCCGGTCGTGGCTATCGCTATGACAATCACCTTCGTCGTCACGACTTTCATGGTCTTTTCCAAAAACAACAACGGGGTCGAGTTCTTCGTCACCACCGAGCCTGAAAACGCTATCGTCTATGTGCGTGCGCGGGGCAACCTGTCGCTGATGCAAAAGGACGAACTTGTCAAACAGGTCGAACAACAGGTGATGAGCGTCGATGGCGTAAAGGCCGTGTTCTCCTTTGCGGGCAACGGGGGACTGAATCAAAACACCGGCGGAGCAGAGGCTCCGGTTGATGCTATAGGACAGGTACAGGTCGAACTGACGGACTGGGAAATTCGCGGTACCGGCACCGGCGTCGGAATCCTCGATGAAATCGAGGCCCGTGTTAAGAGAATACCGGGAATCCAGTACGAGATTTTGCGTCAGGACATGGGGCCGGCATCGGGCAAACCGATCAACCTGCGCCTGACTGGCCAGAATTGGGAAGACCTGCTGGCGGCAACCGAAATCATGCGCGACAAACTGGATAACACCGAGGGGTTGGTCGCCATCGAAGACACGCGGCCCCTGCCCGGCATCGATTGGCAAATTGATGTCGATGTGGAAAAGGCGGGCCGGTATGGCGCCGACGTAGCCAAGACCGGTGCCATGGTCCAGCTTTTCACCCGCGGCCTGAAACTGGATACCATGCGGGTCGAAAGTTCCGACGAAGAGATCGACATTCGCGTGCGATTGCCGGAGAAAGACCGAGTACTGTCTTCACTGGACACGGTCCGCGTCCTGACCAGCGAGGGGTTGGTGCCACTTGCCAATTTCATCACCCGGACGCCGGTCGAGAAGCTCGGCAAGATCGACCGCCATAACACCAAGCGCTATTTCATGGTGCGCGCCGGTGTGGCCGAAGGGCTGAATGCCAACGAAAAAGTGGATGAGATAGATGCTTGGCTCAGGACGGAAAGCCCGCTCCCGGCTTCGGTCAACTACGAATGGACCGGCGATCAGCAGGACCAGGAAGACAGTGCCGCATTCCTTTCCAAGGCGTTTATAGGCGCGCTCGGCCTGATGTTCGTGATCCTACTGGCGCAGTTCAACAGCTTTTACAATTCGGTTCTGGTACTACTTGCGGTCGTCCTGTCCACCGCTGGCGTTCTGGTTGGAATGCTGGTCATGGGTCAGACATTCTCGATCATCATGACGGGGACCGGTATCGTGGCCTTGGCGGGGATCGTGGTGAACAACAACATTGTTCTGATCGACACCTATCAGGAATACGCCGGTTACATGCCGAAACTTCAGGCGATTGTCCGCACCGTCGAAGCGCGGATCAGGCCCGTCCTTCTGACAACCGTGACGACCATGGCCGGCCTGGCGCCAATGATGTTCGGTCTTTCGATCAACTTTATCGACGGGGGCTTCACGATCGATTCCCCGACATCGCTGTGGTGGAAACAACTCGCCACTGCGGTGATTTTCGGCCTGGGCATCGCCACCATGCTGACGCTGGTTTTCACCCCGTCGCTCTTGGCGCTCAGAATTTGGATTACGGCCGGAGCCTACGGGGCCTTTGCCCGCCTTGCGGCTTGGAAGGGCGGAAAGGACAGCATTGCCGCCGCCGACCTGGCACTGGCACGTGCCGCCCGGCGTCGCCATCCGGACACCATTACCTGGGCCGAGTCGGATGTTGACGAAACACACGGCCGCGAGGATGACGATCAGGCGCCGAAACCGAAGGCCAGGAAAGCCCGCAAGTCGAAGAGCTCAACATTAAAGGCCGCCGAATAGGCGGCCTTTCTACCGGCGGATATCACGGATACCGATCTGACAGGTCAGTCGCCGCTGGGGATCGTCCAGCGATACTTGCCATCAGCCGGAACCAGTCCGGTATCCTCCTGCTGGTCACCGCCTACCAGAGTTTCGCGCGATCTGTCCGAATTATCCTGTTCGCTCTGCTGGCGGCGCCACATCTGTGCATAGCGCCCGTCAGACTGCAGCAGTTCTTCGTGCGTGCCCTTCTCGACGACCTGACCGTCTTCCAGCACCACGATCATATCCGCGTCCACAACCGTGGACAGGCGGTGCGCGATGGTGATGACCGACCGGCCCTCACCCATCTGGGCCAAGCTCTCCTGAATATCGCGCTCGGTTTCAGTATCGAGCGCAGACGTGGCCTCGTCCAGTATCAGGATCGGCGGGTTTTTCAGAAGTGTCCGGGCAATACCGACGCGCTGTTTCTCGCCGCCGGAAAGCTTCAGGCCGCGCTCGCCCACAGTCGTTTGATAGCCTTCAGGCAATCGCATCACGAAATCATGAATTTTGGCGGCCTTGGCGGCCTCGACAATATCGGCCTCGGACGCATTGGCACGGCCATAGGCGATATTGTAACCGATGGTGTCGTTGAACAGCACGGTATCCTGCGGCACGATGCCTATCGCCTGATGCAGGGATTTCTGGGTAACGTCACGGACATCCTGTCCGTCAATTCGGATCGCGCCGCCATTCACGTCGTAAAACCGGAACAACAGGCGGGCGATTGTCGATTTTCCCGAACCGGACGGGCCGACAACGGCTACCGTCTGGCCCGGCTTCACAGTCAATTCCATCTTTTTCAGAATGCCGCGATCGACATTGTAGGCAAAGCTGACGTCATCGAACACGATTTCCCCGCCCTTGATCCGCAAATCCTTGGCGTCCGGTTTGTCGACAACTTCCGGCGGTTGCTCCAGCAGATCGAACATGTCGCCCATGTCGATCAGCGCCTGACGAATTTCACGGTAAACCGTGCCCAGAAAGTTCAGCGGCATGGTGATCTGGATCATGTAGGCATTGACCAGAACGAAGTCGCCGACAGTCAGTTCGCCGCGCTGCACACCGACCGCCGCCAGTATCATGACCAATACCAATCCTGCAGTAATCAGGACCGACTGGCCAAAGTTCAGGAACGCAAGGCTATAGTTGGTTTTCAGGGCCGCGGCCTCGTACCCCCGCATGCTTTCGTCATAGCGCATAGCTTCGCGCTCTTCGGCGGCAAAATACTTTACGGTCTCGAAGTTCAGCAGGCTGTCCACGGCCTTCTGGTTGGCGTCCGTGTCCTGATCGTTCATCTGCTTGCGGATTTTCACCCGCCACTCAGTCACGCGGAAGGTGAACCAGATATACAGGCCAATGGTCACGACAACGACGGCCAGATACCAGACATCGAAAATATAGAACAAAATCCCGCAAATCAGCAGCAGTTCCAGTATCAGCGGGCCGATTGAAAACAGAAGGAAGCGCAGCAGAAACTCGACGCCTTTGACACCGCGCTCGATGATCCTGCTCAGCCCGCCTGTCTTGCGCGTAATGTGGTAGCGCAGCGACAGGGCATGCATGTGCTGGAAGGTTTCAAGCGCCAACCGGCGCAGCGCCCTTTGGCCGACCTTGGCAAAGATCGCATCCCGCAACTGCGTGAAACCGACCGTCAAGAGGCGCGCAACACCGTAGGCGATGGTCAGTCCGACCGCGCCCGCCGTGAGCATGAACACTGTCGAGGACGCGGGATTTTCAGGTGCGAGCGCATCCACCGCGGCCTTGTAATAAAAAGGCGTCGCAACACTGATTAAGCGAGAGATCGCCAGCATGAAAAGCGCGATCACGACGCGCGTCTTGGTTCCCGAACGGTCATCCGGCCACAAGTAGGGCAGAACTTTGCGGATCACCAAGAGCGCCTGCTTCCGCCCGACTGATTTGGTTGAAGTTATTCTGGTTCTTCTTGCCATCAAATTCTCCTAGACGGCATACATAAGTCTGGAGTTGTTGATTGACCAGTCGAAACGGACCCAAAAGAAACCGTCCGGTCAGGGTTTCCGCGAGGTATTTCAGCGTTATTCGGCTCAAGCCGCCTTGTCGGGAGTTGACTTGCCGCCGACCAGTCGGGCCGGTCTTCCATATTCCACGCCGCTTTTACAAATTGACAGGCTTGCCGTGCGGGGTTCGCCGATAGGCTTCTTCCCAGGCTTTCTTGCGGTCCGCCAGATCGGCGCCGGCGATCCCGGCATGAGCGGCCGTAAGGCTTTCCAGCGCAGCCAGCGCGCAGGAGTAATAGGTTTCTTCAGTGTCCGCAGCGCCGCTTGCTTCGGCCTCTGCCAGCGCGGCACCCAATGTTTTAGCCCATTGACCGGCCGTGAAGTGGCCGGCTTTTACCATTGTGTCGGCCAGTGCCAGAACCTGTGCGTGCCATGCCTCGTTGAAGGCGGGCCGCGGCGGAGCCAGCGGATCGTCAGGGTGAAACAAAATAGCTCTCCCACAGTTCCAGCATCACCGTGTCCCTCGGGTCCGCGTCATCGCCCCACAACTCTTGTGCAGTGAAGCAGACTGTATACAGGTGATCGCCTTCATGAATCCCCAGTGCCCCCTTGTCCGGCAGCGCATGCGATCCGTGATAGGTGATGACCTTACCCTTGGCATTGCGGGCATAGGCCGGCAAGCGGGTGTGATTGACCGGCATTATCCGCTTCGTCAGGACCGTATCGCCCACCGCATATCCGGGCGCGCTGTTAGTCGGAGTTTCGAAACTGACATGTCCACCGCGATTGGCGGCCAGAACCTCGTCCAGCGATTTGACCGGAGCAGGTTTTCCCGGTGTTTCCACATGCCCGGCGACAATCTCGTCCGGCGACATTTGCCCGTTGTCGACGTAGATCATCATGTAATTGGCGCACCACTTGTCGAAATAGCGGTTCGACAGATAGTCGGCGGGGACCATACGCTCCAACCCGTGGCGGAACCAGTCGATGGTCAGGTTGGTGAGAATACCTGCCCGCGCCATCCCCCACATGCGTCTTTCCCAGTCATATTGAAACTGCGCATCGCCCTCCTTCACCGCGACCGCTCCGAACCCCTGCTTGCCGCCTAGATCATGCACGCCGTCCATCACACCGCCTCCGCTTTCAGGTCACGGTCGGTCCCGATCATGGAATTGCGGGTCACAATTGCGGCAAGTGCGTCCTCGTCCCAGCCATCGGTGCCCTCGGGACGCTGCGGGATCACGATGTAGCGCAGTTCTGCGGTACTATCCCAGACCCGAACAGCGATATCGGGTCCGAGATCGACGCCGAATTCCGACAGAACACTGCGGGGTTCGCGCACGGCGCGGGCACGGTAGGCACTAGATTTATACCACGCGGGCGACATACCCAGAACGGAGAAAGGGTAACAGGAACACAGCGTACAGACGACCATGTTATGCGTGTCAGAGGTATTTTCGACCGCCCTCAGATGGCCCGTGGCGCTGCCTTCGAAACCGAACTCCTTGATCGCCTCGGCGGCATTTTCCAGCAACCGCGCCCTGAAACCGGCGTCCAGCCAGGATCGGGCCACGACCCGCGCCCCGCGCTTTGGTCCGATATGCTCGGCATAGGCCTCCACCCACCGGTCTATGGTCTCGGATGCCACAAGGCCACGCTCGACCACCAGACTTTCCAGCGCCTTGACCCGCAACGCCGGATCGGACGGCAAATGGCTGTGCAAATGGCGGTGAATTTCTGCCGCCTTGTCGCTGTTGAATGTGGCCATGTGAACTCTCCCTTAAAATACCCGCCAACGTGATCGCATCCATTTGTAGCTGAAAAAAGTTGCAAGGAAAACGGTGGCGGAACCGGTTTCCGTTATCCGGCCGGTTGCTGCTTTCGCGGCGCCGATCAATTCGGAAGGTCGAAAACCTGACCGGGATAAATCAGGTCCGGGTTCTTGATCCGGTCGCGATTCGCCTGAAAAATCTGTACGTACTGGAAGCCTTCGCCGTATTTCCGTTCCGCCAGATACCATAGAGTGAAACCCGGCTGGATCGTCACCGTGGACCCCAGTTCGGCAGGGCGGGGTGTTTCCCGCTTGAACGGGCTTTCAACGCGTGCGGTGACTTCTCCGCTTTCGTCAATGGAATCGACTCGCAGCGTATAGAGCCCTTCGTCCACGTTGGTCAGGACAACCTTCCACTGGCCTGTCTCGCCGATCCGTTTGGTCTCCACGGCCCGGTTGTTGACGTAGACCCGCACGAACTGGTCGTCCGACCCGCGCCCGCCGACGACCACGTCCCCGGCGGCATCGTAAGTGATTGTGTCGAGAGACAGATCGGCCAGAACCCTTGGCGCCGGCTGACTTGTCGGTTCGGCTTGCAGAGCGGCCAATTCGGCATCCGGTTCGCCCTGAATGACCCTCGCCCCGTCACTGCCCGCGACGACGATCTGCGGTGGTTTTTCCGCGCGCGGCATGACCAGAATACTGGATTTTGAGGGCGTCAGCGCACCGGTTTCGGACTGCTGGACTAGGTTCATCTGTTCTGGCGTGGACATCTCCGGCAAATCCATCATCGCGACGAAAGTTCCTTCGTGACTGACCTTCGCGGCCCCCATCTCCACCCCGTCGACGACCACCTTTACGGTACTTCCAGGCTTGGCGCGTCCGGCGACGACCGCTGATCCGTCCTGATCCACCCGCACCAGATCAAATTCCGGAACCGTTGGGTCGGGTAAGGTTTGCGGCGATTGCCCGACATCTGGCGCGGCAGACACCTGATCCTGTGTTTTCTCGTCGGCACTGTTGCCGGGCTCCGCCACTTCCGGAGCTACGGGAACCTTTGGTTCCGGCGAGGCCGTCGCCACCTCCATCTGCACTTTCGCAGGCTCGGGCGCTTCGGCCGTCCCTTCCTGCGCCCGATCGCGCCATACAGATAGTGCCCACAAAAGCAAGGCAAGCACCGTAATAATAATCAGAATTTTCCGGTAACCGTTTTCTCCGGCAGGTTGATCCTGCGGAACTTTACGCGTCGATTCAGCCAATCTCAATTTCCCTCAATAGGCTCTGGACCTTTGCCATGTTTTCGGTTGGTATCATGACAGACCATTCTTCAACCTGCACGAATTAATTGCAACAAGGCTAACTTCATGATCCCTTCCCCTAAATCCGTCTGTGTTTTCTGCGGCTCGCGCTTCGGCACCGAAGCGGCCTATCGCACGGCCGCCCGCGACCTCGGCGCGGCACTGGCGGCAGCCAAGTTGCGGTTGGTGTACGGAGCAGGCGACGTCGGACTGATGGGAGAAGTCGCGAATGCGGCGCAGAATGCAGGCGGCGACACGTTCGGCGTGATACCCGTTCACCTGCTGCAGAAAGAAGTCGGGAAACGCGACCTGACGCGGTTTATCATCACCGAGAATATGCATGAACGTAAGAAGGTCATGTTCATGAACGCGGATGCGATTGTGACCCTGCCCGGCGGTGCCGGATCGCTCGACGAGTTTTTCGAGGTGCTTACATGGGCGCAACTGGGCGTACACAACAAGCCAATCTACCTGATGAACATCGCCGGATACTGGGACCCGCTGCTGGCGCTTATCGATCATCAGGTCAAAAAGGGATTTGCCGATCCGTCGCTAAAGGAACTGTTTCAGGTGACAGAATCCGTACCTGCCCTCATGGCGGCACTGGGCTTGTCCCTCCGCATGGAATCCCAACTGTAGACGGCCAACCCAATCCAGATCAGCGGGAAGGCAATCATGTGCCACAGGGTCATCGTTTTATCGAACACAGTGACCGCGATCACGAATTGCAGCGTCGGGTTCAAGTATTGTACCAGCCCCACCGTCGCAAGCCGTAAATGGTTGACGGCATAGCCCATCAGCACCAGCGGAACGCCCGTCAAAAGTCCGGACCCGATCAGCAGCCATGTATCGGCGCCCTGCCCGAAAAAGCCACCCGAGCGTCCGACCAGACCAGTCCAGCCCTGCGTGCTCACACCCCAGATCCAGAACAGCGCCAATGGGCTGAGGATCGCGACCTCGGCGGTCACGGCCAGAACCGGATCTGCCTTCATCCGCGACTTTACCAGCCCGTAAAAACCGAAACTGAAAGCCAGTCCAAGGCTGATCCAGGGCGCGACGCCCAGACCGGCAGTCAGAACAAGAACCGCAAGAATTGCCAAAGCCACGGCGGCTCTTTGCCAGCGGCTCAACCTCTCCCCGAGGAAAAGATAACCGAGCGCGACCGCGACAAGCGGGAAAATATAGTATCCGAGGCTGCTCTCGATGACGCGGCCCCATTGTACCGAAGAGATGAATATGAACCAGTTGACGCTGATCAGCAAACCCGACACCGCCACGATTGCCAATGACTTTCGGTTGGACATCAGCCTGACCAATTGGCGAAAGCGCCCGCGTGCAATCAGGTATGCGGTCAGCAGGACCAGCGACCAGATCGTGCGATGCGCCAGCACTTCGAGCGGAGGAATATGATCGATAAGATGATAATAGAGCGCCGAGAGGCCCCAGGCTGTGCAGGCGGCAACCATTGCCAAAATACCTCTGCCAGCCGCATTACGCGCCGGATTGTTCATAGCATGTATCCCAAAAACAAAGCCCCGCCATAAAGGCGGGGCTGTTCGCTATGCAACCCACGATCTCTCGTGGTCCTCCCGTTGCGTAAGCGTATGTTACTAGGCAAACATTGGCGAAATTATGTGCAATGTCAAGCCACGTTTTTACAGTAATTAGGCATGCGACAAACGTTCTGCCACGTTTTCCCAGTTTACCAGATTGTCGAGGAAATTAGCCAGATACGCAGGCCGTTTGTTGCGGAAGTCGATATAGTACGAATGCTCCCAGACATCGCAGCCCAGCAGGGCCGTCTGCCCAAAGCACAGCGGATTGACGCCGTTTTCCGTCTTGGTCACCTTTAAGCCGCCATCAGCGTCTTTAACCAACCAGCACCAGCCGGAACCGAACTGGCCAACACCTGCCGCGTTGAAAGCTTCCTTGAATTTCTCGACACTTCCGAAGCTTTCCCGAAGGGCAGATTCCACTTCCGACGGGATCGAACGGCCTTTTGGACCCATCATTTCCCAGAACTGGTTGTGGTTCCAAAGCTGGCTGATGTTGTTGAAAATGCCGTTTTGCGCTACGGATGTGGCATTGTATGTGCCGACAATGATCTCTTCAAGCGACTTGCCGTCCCACTCGGTTCCGGCGATGAGTTTGTTGCCGTTGTCGACATAGGCCTTGTGGTGCAGATCATGGTGATATTCGAGAGTTTCCTTCGACATACCGCCGTTTGCCAGTGCGTCGTAACCATAAGGAAGGGAGGGAAGGTTAAAAGCCATTTTTGCCTCTTTTCGTAGATAGAAATTTGCCCGAATATAACGCAATAACAAACAGAAGAAAGCAGCAATTTGAGCAAAACCGCTGAGAGCCGACGAGAGGCGCCCCTCTTGCAGGTTGTGCTTCGGATTTGACGAAGCAATCTTGATCCGTAATTATGACCGCACTGGATTTTAGAGTGCAGTAATGTTTGGAAAACCGGCACGCATTATAAGAAGCCTTCACAGCAACAGACCGACGGTGGCCTGTTTGACCGGCATCGCGGTTTGGCTTCTGACGACTGCGACCCTTCTGTATTGCGTTAGACTGTTTCTATTGGCGGATAGCCAGGCAACTCACATTGCCGTCGCGGTTTTCGGTCTGGCTGTTCTCGCCGTGCATTCGGCAATCTCTCTATACCTTGGTGATGCTTGGAAAGTCCGTTTCCGCAGACTCGACCGGGAAAACATCCTTATCGGCTATCTCGAACGTTTCGAATAACACTTTTCGTCACTCCGGCCACAAGTTGCGGATCTTGGGCGGCAAGGCGTTCCGGACGTCTCTGACTTCGCCAGGCGAGATCTTTCCGTTCAGAAACCGCATCACGTTGGCAATATCCTCTTCGCCGTTGAAATCCAGTTCCATTGTGAAGTGTTTCTCGATCTTGTCGATGAACCCCTCTTTGCTGCGGTCCGCGTCCGGTGTCTTGGCAGGCCTCCACCCTTCATAATACATCCCGCGAAACAGGAGAGGCAACTGCGCCGCGAACCCGGCAGATTCGTCGTGCGGCAAGTGATCCCGAATCCCCGTCAGAACCAGCCTTAGCAGTTGCAGAGCCTGCTTTTGGTCCTGCCAATCCAGCCTTTCCGTCAATTCATTAATCCATTCGTGGGTCAACTGAGACGAATGGTCAATGACCTCAAGACCCTTACTACTCATTACGATCTCCTTTTTGAATTTTCCGAAACACACACGCGGAGTGACCTTCCGACCCGGCACGCGCTGTTTCTGCTCA
>JAHEFH010000162.1 GCA_024640245.1 Paracoccaceae bacterium
GTCTTCAGCCCCGAAACGGTACCTGTCGAGCCCGCGACCATCAGCGCCGCGACCAGATCGGCGCTGTCCTTGGCCTCGACGATCAGCATGAAATCCGACTCCCCAGATGTCAGGTAATAGCCGTGCAGCTTGCCGCCCGCCGCCTCGGTCAGCGCGCGCGTCGCCGCCTCGCGGTCCGAGGGATGGTCGAGCATCCCCTTCATTCCCTTGCTGGTATAGCTTCCGGTGATAATAAATTGTGGCATGTTGTCCTCCCGATTGTTTGAAAATTCGCACGACATCTCGTCGCGCCTCAAATCTGTTCAGTTGTATTGAAGTGCGGTGATCCTAGCACAAATTGCCATATTTTACGAGGATTCCGGCTCTGTGGCCTTCAGCGCGCAGACGCCCCGCGCGGACCTGTCGGCGGCGAAGGCCGATCTGACGCGGCGAAATTGAATATTTCGGTTGCCACCACCGCAGGTGACGTTATTTATCGCGCCGAAACAGATACATGAGTGTGAATATATGGCGATCAGAATCTTCCGCTGCGAACATTGCGACCACAAGATGCGCTTGGGTGGCGACTGTTGCGGCTGGTGCAACGAATACAAGAAACCGTACCAGAGGATGTATTTCTACGTGGTTCCGCTGGTCCTGATCCTGTTCACGGCTCCGAACTTTCTGTCGCTCTGAGCCGTCTTGCGCCCGCCGCGCCGCGCGCCTAGACTGACGCTATGTTTACCATCGAACACGAATTTGACTCGACCGTCGTGACACTGGTCGACGAAGGCGCCGCGCCCCTGCAAGAGGACGTGATCATCAACGCGTTTGACATGTGCATCACCGTTGAACAATTCGACCCGCGCAGCAACGAGGTGCAGAAAATCACCCTGTCGATGGCGCAGTTGCGCGACCTTCAGGCCGCGCTCGACCTGCCGGAAGGCAGCTACCGCTTCGCGAAATAAGGGTCAGCCGCCGACCTGAAACACTTTCACCCGGTCCGTGGCGCCGCGCACCAGCACAAGCTCGCTCTTGGCGACGCCGATCGCCTTTGCCAGCAGCTTTACGACCGCCGCCGTCGCCTTGCCGTCCTCCGGCACCGTGGTGACATAGACGCGGATCAGGCCATCGGCGTCCTCGACGATCCGGTTGCGAGAGGCTTTTGGCGTGACCCGCACGGAAAACCGCGTGCCCTCAGCGGCCAGTCGGGACAGATCGGGTGTTGTCAAACCGGACCTCTTGCGGGTTAATGGTTTCGTGAAGTCGGACTGTAACCACAAAGCCGGACAAGGCAACCACGAGGGCGGGCAAAAATGACCGACACGTCTAAAACAGGATTTTTCTGGCACGAGAGCTGCTTCTGGCACACGGGCGGCCACTATGCCTTCACCGCGCAGGTCGGCGGCTTCGTGCAACCCTTTGCGGCGGGCGGTTCGCCCGAAGATCCTGAAACCAAGCGGCGGTTGAAAAACCTGCTGGATGTCAGCGGGTTGTCGGGCGAACTGGCCTGCCGATCCGCCCCGCCTGCCACTTACGAGGATCTGGCCCGAATCCATCCCGGCAACTATCTGCAGGCCTTCAAGGAAGCCTCTGACAACGGCGGCGGCGAACTGGGCCTGCGCGCGCCCTTCCTGCGCGGCGGGTACGAGATCGCAGCCCAGTCCACTGGTCTGGTGCAGGGCGCGCTGAGCGCGGTGCTGAAATCGACCCTGCGCAACGCCTATGCCCTGTCGCGGCCACCGGGGCACCACTGCCTGCCGGATTTCCCCAACGGCTATTGCCTGCTGGCCAATATCGCCGTGGCGGTCGAGGCCGCCATCGCCAACCGCCAGACCGACCGCGTCGCCGTGGTCGACTGGGACGTGCATCACGGCAACGGAACCGAGGCGATTTTCTATGACCGCCCGGACGTTCTGACCATATCCGTGCATCAGGAGCATAATTTCCCGATGGACACCGGCGATTTCGATGATCGAGGGTCGGACGAGGGCGAAGGCTTCAATATCAACATTCCCCTGCCCCCCGGCGCCGGTCACGCGGCCTATATCGAGACATTCGAGCGGATCGTCATGCCGGCGCTCCGGCAGTTCCGGCCGGATGTGATCGTGGTCGCCTGCGGCTTCGATGCCTGCGCCAACGATCCGATGTCGCGGATGATGTGCACATCAGAGACCTACCGCGCCCTGACCGAGATGATGATGGATGCCGCTGACGAGATGTGCGGCGGTCGTCTGGTTCTGGCGCATGAAGGCGGCTATTCCGAAGTCTACGTCCCGTTTTGCGGCCATGCGGTGCTGCAACAGCTTTCCGGCAGCGCGATCATGGTGCCGGACCCTTTGCTGGACACTTTCAACCTGCGCCAGCCTAATACGCGGATCAACGCATTCTACAGCGAAATCATCGACGGTTACGCCGAGGCGCTAGGTTTTTAGCTCCGGAATATCCCGGAACAGTTCCAGCGCCTCCGGGTTGGCCAGCGCCTCCGTGTTCTTGACCGTCTTGCCATGCACAACGTCGCGTACCGCCAGTTCGGTGATCTTGCCCGACTTGGTGCGCGGTATGTCGGCGACCTGAATGACCTTGGCCGGCACATGGCGCGGGGTCGTATTGGCGCGAATTTCGGCCTTGATGCGCTTGATCAGGTAGTCGGTCAGATCGACGCCCTCGCGCAGCTTTACAAACAGCACCACCCGCACATCGTTGTCCCATTGCTGGCCGATGACCACGCCTTCCAGAACCTCGTCGATATGCTCGACCTGACGATAAATCTCTGCCGTCCCGATGCGCACACCGCCAGGGTTCAGAACCGCATCCGAGCGTCCATAGAAAATCATTCCGGCGCTGTCGGTCAGCACCACCCAGTCGCCGTGGTGCCAGACATTGGGAAATTTCTCGAAATACGCAGCGCGATAGCGCGAGCCGTCCGGATCGTTCCAGAATCCGATCGGCATCGAGGGATGCGGCCCGACGCAGACCAGATCGCCGGGTTCGCCCTGCAACGCACGCCCCTCATCGTCAAACACCCGCACGTCCAGCCCCAGCATCCGTTTCTGGCACTCGCCGCGATAAACCGGACTGATCGGGCTGCCGCCGACAAAGCAGGCGATGATATCTGTGCCGCCCGCTATAGACGACAGGCAGACGTCGGACTTCCAGCCGGAATAGATGTAGTCGAACCCTTCGGGCGCCAGTGGCGATCCGGTGGACAAGATAGTACGCAGCGAACTCATGTCATGGGTCTTCGCCGGCGCGACGCCGGCCTTGGCGCAGGCGTCGATATATTTTGCCGATGTGCCGAAATGGGTAACCGCTTCGCTGGCCGCGATATCGGCGAGGCAGTTGCCATCAGGATAGAACGGCGAACCGTCGAACAGCACCAGTGTCGCGTTGCAGCCCAGCGCCGTTACCATCCAGTTCCACATCATCCAGCCACAGGTTGTGAAGTACATCATCCGGTCGTGGGGCTTCACATCGCACTGTAGCATGTGCTCTTTGAGATGCTGGATCAGGGTGCCGCCAACGGAGTGGACGATACATTTCGGCAGGCCGGTCGTGCCGGATGAAAACATGATATAGAGCGGGCTGCCGGACGGCACGCGGGTATATGCGATACCCTTCTCGTCGTATTTCTGCAAAACGTCGTCCAGATGAGTACCCTTTGTGCCGAGTGCCGATATATCGGCGCGTTCCTCTACATAAGGGAATACGATGACCTGTTTGACACTTGGCATGGCATCGGCAAGCTTGGCAGCGGTTTCCACCGAGGAAAAGACTTTCCCGTTGTAGCGATAGGCATCGGCGCAGAACAGCACCTTGGGTTCGATCTGGCCAAACCGGTCAATTACGCCGTTGAAGCCGAAGTCGGGCGAACAGGACGACCAGACCGCGCCCAGCGACGCCGTCGCAAGCATCGCGGCCACGGTTTCGGGACGGTTCGGCACAAAACCCGCCACGCGGTCGCCGACACCGACGCCCTGCTCGATCAGCGCCTGCTGGATTTTGGAGACAGTGCTGTGCAACCGGTCCCACGACCATTCCAGCCTGTCGCCGTTTTCGCACCTGAAAATGATTGCGGCCTCGTGACCGTTCTTGCGCAGAAGGTTCTCGGCGAAATTGAGCCGGCTGTCGGGAAAGAACCGCGCCGAGATCAGATCGTCCGCGTCGGCCAGAACCTGTTTGCCTCGGGTGCCAATGACCTCGCAAAAGTCCCAGACCTCTGTCCAGAATTCCGTCTTATTGTCGACCGACCACTGCCAAAGCGTGTCGTAGTCAGGCAGCGAAACGGCCTGTTCCGCCTCAGCTTTCGCCATGAAAGTCTTGAGCAAAGTCGCTGAAACGCGACCATCAGAGGGGGTCCACATGGGTTGCGGCATCGGGGGGTCCTTGTTCTGATCGGGCCGTGATCCGGATTCGGCCATTTCTACAAATAAAATACCCTATTCACGCCTTACGTCCATAGCCGAACCCTTGGGACCAGACAGAGTCGAATTGGTCACAATTTCCGCCCATGTCCCGCCAGCTTAAATCTCGGCTTTATTTCGCACGGCTACGCGCCTAAAACGCAGCAATGGACACTGTACGGCCCTATAAATCCTCGATGATCGTACTTGCCGTGTTTCTGGCGGGGCTGTTCTTTGCGGCCCGCACAGCATCGGGTGAAAATATCTGGACAGAAGTCACACGGATCAGCTGGCTCCAGTTTCTAATGCTGTTGGCCCTGTCCGCAATCAACTATCTGTTCCGCGCAACGCGATGGTTCCTGTATTCCAGCGCCTTGGGCATTGCCCTGTCACCTGCGCAGGTCATCCGGCATTTCATCGGCGGATTTGCCCTGACCATGACGCCTGCCCGCGTCGGCGAACTGGTACGTATTCGCTGGATCAACAAAGAGTCGGGCACGCCTTATGAAACGGCGACACCGCTGGTCGTCGTTGATCGCGCTGCCGATCTGGCGGCCATGGGGTTACTGCTGGCGGCCTCGGTGGCGTTGATGACAGGCGGCATCCAGGGCGCCTTCCCCGTGGCTGCGCTGGCCATCCTGACAGCCATCGTCGTCACCCGCCCGACGCTCTTCCGGCGTGCGATCCGTTCCGCCTGGCGGCTGGTTGGTAAAAAGCCACGGGTATTTGTCCGCCTGCGGCGTGGCGCCGATGCGCTTTTGCCGTTTTCCGACGCGAAACTCGCCCTGCCCGCTATGGCTCTAGGTTTTTTCGGATGGTTTGCTGAGGGTTTTGCGTTTTTTCTTCTGATGGACTGGATGGGCAGCCCGTTGCCGCTCTGGACCTGTATAGGCATTTTCGTCTTTTCCATGATAACCGGCGGCCTGACAGGTATGCCCGGTGGGCTTGGTGGAGCAGAGGCGGCGATGGTCGCCCTGTTATCGCTGCAAGGGGTTTCGCTGGAAACCGCCATTCCGGCAACCGCCATCATCCGTGTTACAACCCTCTGGTTCGCGGTGGTTTTGGGCCTTTTGGTCTTTCCTATCGCAGAGGCAAAAGCAGCAAAGGCAGGCCATGCGCTGGAAAGAAACTGACTACAGCGGCTGGGGCCGCGCGATTGTATCCCGCGGCA
>JAHEFH010000163.1 GCA_024640245.1 Paracoccaceae bacterium
ATCGGCAAGCCTGTCAGCCGCGCCTAGCAGGAGCGGCAAGCTATTTCTGAAAAAGAAGCGCAGGGCAATTGTCCTGCGTCAAGCATATTTAGATAATACCCAGCCCACCTGTTCTGATAGCTGAATGAAGTCGTTAAACGCGACGGTCTGACTTGAATTGCCGCGTCATTGCGCCAATCCAGTGCAATGCGGGTGCGTTCCGGCATGGGTCAGATTTCACTTTTTTCGACGCCATTTTGAACGCCTGTACTGCGAAAGCAGATAATTCTTTGGGTGTCGCCGGGAAAATCTCACTTTAGTTATATTTCAGTGTCGCGGGAAAACTGATTCCAGAAACCAACGCGTTGGCACGAAAAAGCGCTCTATTGCCTGCCGATAGCACAAACCACAGCCGCGAATTTCAACAAGACATTGAAAACGAGGTGGGCTAAAGACTCTACGTGGAACAATTTTCGCCAATCGCACTCGGATTTTTAGGAAGTCTTGCCGCAGGCCTCATGACGGCCTTAGGTGCTGTACCGGTATTGTTCGGCAAGATGCCGAGCCGTGCGGTCCGCGATTTGTCACTGGGTTTCGCGGCGGGCGTTATGCTCTCTGCATCCTTTTTTTCGCTAATCATTCCTGCGCTGGACGCCGCAACAGAAAGGTACGGAGAAGGTCCTGTTCCAGCCGCGATCGCGGTAGTTAGTATTCTCGCCGGCATGGGTTGTGTCGCTGTCCTGAACGAACTGCTTCCGCACGAGCATTTCAAGACAGGGCGCGAAGGGCCAGAGGCCGCATCTTTGCGCCGGATATGGCTCTTCATTGTCGCGATTACAATCCACAACTTCCCCGAGGGTCTGGCCGTGGGGGTAGGATTTGGCGGGCACGGGCTATTAGGTGGAATGCCGCTCGCCATCGGGATCGGGTTGCAAAATTTTCCAGAAGGTCTTGCCGTTGCGGTTGCCCTGCTGGGTGAAGGTTATGGCAAGGTCCGTTCCTGGAGCATTGCCGCGCTGACCGGCCTTGTCGAGCCTATCGGCGGCGCGCTCGGTGCTGCGGTCATTTCGGTTTCGGAACCATTCCTGCCTTGGGGCCTCGCCTTCGCGGCAGGCGCTATGCTCTATGTGATCAGCCATGAGATCATCCCCGAGACCCACCGAAGCGGGCATCAGAACAAGGCGACACTGGGACTGGCTATCGGTCTCGTGCTTATGCTCTTTCTCGACGTCTGGCTGGGGTAGGCGGTTTCAGTCTGCAGGATTTGTGGCCTTAAAAGGGGTTTCTCGACAAGCAAATGATGATGCGTTAGCACAGTTTCTGTGTGGTGTTCGTCAACCGCGTGAAGGAAATCGAGATGACTATCAGGAAAGTCGCGGTCGTTTTGTCGTTTCTGGCGATTATGATTGTATGCGGTTGTGCGACGACGTCACCTGACGGGCCGCCCATGGCGGAAAAGCAGCAGATCGAAGCGCTTGCGATCGGAATTCAATCGCTCGGCGGCGATGTGGACCCGGAAGAGGCCGGGCGGGCGGCGCGGATTGCATTCGAGTACTCGCACCAGCTCGCACTCGAGTACCAGATCACTGATCCGCCGCTGATCCACAATACCAAGGTCAATCTCGGGCTGCGTCCGCGCGGGCTCTGTTACCAATGGGCCGACGACATCGAGGCCCGGCTGCGACAAGAGGACTTCCGCACCTTGTCGTTGCACCGGGCGATTGCCAATGCCGATAATCCTTTTGTAATCGATCACAGCACCACGGTCATCGGTCGGCGTGGTGATACGCTTTTTCAGGGGATCGTGCTTGACCCCTGGCGGCAGGGCGGGGTGCTTTTTTGGTCACCTATCCGGGCCGACAAAAGATACAACTGGCGACCGCGTGCGGAAGTGTTCGAGCAAAGGCGTCGGCAACGACCGGAGCCGTAGCGAAATTCGCAAGACGGCTAGTCCTTCGGCAGTCAGCGGACCGGCCACAGCAAACATGCCAACGTGCCGACTATACGAAATCTCCTGACAGCAGCCGCCTAATCCTGTGCAGTTTTTACCGAATTCGGTTCGATACTATTTTCGCAAGTTCGTTGATTGCGGTGCCGGTTGCCTGCGAAATTTCAGCGGCGGTTTGACCCGCGACGGGGATTCTTATCTCAAACCAGTCGGAAGCTGGGTTTCGACCCGAGTCGAAGACAATAAAATACTGCCCGGAAAACTCCAGAAAACCGTCCGCTGACGCCAGCAGTTTCTTGACGCGGACGTCGAGCGTCACCTGCGCGGGCTCGTCAAGCGGCCAGGGCTCCACGGCCGCAACCGAACCGGTCAGCTTTGAAAGGCTCTCTGCCAGGCTTATCGAAACGGCCCGGGAGGGCGTATCCGCCCATATCGAACCCTGGTCGGTACGGATCGCGCCGGATGCCTCGGCAAACGGAATTTCCTGACTCTGCGCGTACAGAGGAAGCGATACCTCTTGAATTTCAATGGTGGTCTTCAACCGCTTCGCTTCGGCGATTTCCGGCGTTACGATTTCGTACTGGGAAGCATTCGGCGTGGAGCAAGCCGATAGTGCGGCTACCAGAATAACGAGTGTCCAATGTGTTGAAGTCATGGAAATTACCGTCCGATTATAATTGAGTTGGGGCGGCGCTCTATCGCGCGGGCTAAAGAGGCCACGGCTTGCGCCGCCTTGCGGATTTCACTGAGCGTTTCGCCGGCATCGTCTGAAAAACGCCCGTTCTCGTCATAGTTGGCGAGGGTGGCTTCGGCGCGTATTGCAAGCCGGCTCAGACGTTCCAGGAGGGCTGGAAAGTCTTGGCTGGCCGCAGATACCTGTTCCGCGGCGTCGCGGGTCGACGCGAATGTTCCGGCTGCGTCATCCAGCAGGCCACCTTCGCGAATGGTATTGGTCAGGGCCCTTATTTCATCCAGCGCAGAAGTTAGGGAAGGCGGGATAGCCGCCATTGCTTCGGATCCGGCAAGCTGGTCCACCGTCGTTACAAGCGCGGTTGTGGATTTGACCAGTTCGTCGAGCGGCAGTTCGCCTGCCTTTCCGGCAAGGGCCTCGATTTCACTGGCGATTGCCGGCAGACCCGTTGTTGCATCGCGCAGGCTTTCGGCAGCGATACTGGCTTCTTCAATGGCTTTGATCATGGTCGCCGAAATCTTGGCCTCGGCGAGATCGCCGATCATATTCTCGACTGTGGATGCCGACCGGTTGAGAGAGGCCAGAATTTCTTCGACATCCGCCGGGACTGATCTCAGTTCGTCTGAAGACAAGATGCCCCGGGCATCGCCGAGAAGCCCGATGAATTCCGAAGGCGTCTGCTGCACGTCCGGATTGTTGGCGAGTTTGTTTATGCTGTTGAACAGCGATATTGCCGAGGCCAGAAGCTCTTCCACAGGCAATTCGTTGATTCTGCGGAAAACACCTTCTGCGGTTGCAGTGGCGTCGGTAATTTCTGCGGCCACGCTCGGGAGTATTGGGTAGGATGCGTCACCGACGATGATCGACGCAGGAGAAGCATCCGGCAATTCAATCAACTCTACCTTCAACCCGCCGGTCAGAATACTGGCAGTGGTCAGACGTGCCCGAAGGCCTGCTTGAACCGCGGTGCTCAGAAACTCGGTCGTTTCCACAGGAGTTGCTTCCGGATCGAGGCCGAGCGCCCCGGGACTGATGCCGACGACCACCAAGAGCTGCACCTTTGCCAGTGCAGTCCCGTCGTCGACGAATTCTGCGGAAAGGCTCGAAACCTCGCCAACGCGCACGCCGCGAAACTCGACGGGTGCTCCGACCGCCAACCCGCTGACGGTACCCGAAAAGGTTATTCCATAGGGGATCGATTTTCCGCTCGAGGCAGAAAACAGGCTGTTACGCATGTCTTCTTCACTCTCGAAAAGGTCATAGACTGTTCCTTCCTGCGGTTTTTGACCGCCAGAGACGAGCGTGTCGAAGCTAATGCCTCCGCCTACAAGTGCCGCAAGGCTCTCGACATCCAGACGCGGTCCGCTTGAGCCGAGCGAAAAGCTGAATCCCGATGCGTCCCAGAAGCGGGTCGCTGTCGTGACCAGTTTCTCGTAGGGTGCGCGTATGAAGGCGTCTGCCAGAACGGCATCGCCGTCTTCGGACAGGCGCAGGTTGTCCAAACGCCCGACCTCGATGCCTTTGTACAGAATCGGCGTCTGCTCCGACAATTGGTTTCCGTTGGCCGCGCGCAGCACGAGCCGCATGCCCTCGGCGCCTTTTTTCGACGCCGGAGGACGATCAAGGCCCTTGAATGAAGTGGCAGCTTTGCCGATCTCGGAGTCCCAGGATCCCTCTATATAGACGCCGGACAGAACCGTCTGTAGACCGGATACTCCGCGCGCGCTTACCCTGGGCTGAACGACCCAAAACTGGCTGTCAGCGTCGACAAACCGGGCGACCTCTGGTGCCAGGCGGACTTTGACGATGACCCTTTTGAGATCGGTCGAGAAACTGAGCCCTTCCACCAGCCCGACCTCTACCTCTCGGTATTTGAGCTTGGTTTCACCGGCGACTATCCCGGTGGCTTCGGCGAATTCGACCTCGATAACAGGTCCACGACCGGAATAGGTGTTCCAGGCTACGGCAAGCAGGACGACAAGTGCGAGGATCGGTATGAGCCAGACATAGGATATTCCCGCGAAGGCGTTTTTCATGGGCTTCAGTACGGGGTCGGATGGTGTGCTCAAAGTGTGTTCTCCTTTGGCGTCTTGTCCCAGATCAATCTGGGGTCGAAGCTCTGGGCGGCCAGCATCGTGAAGATCACCGACAGGGCGAATGTCACGGCAGCCGGACCCGGATGAATCGCCGCCAGTGTATTCAGTTGCACAAGTGCCGCAAGAATTGCCACGACAAATACGTCAACCATCGACCAACGCCCGATAAATTCCACGATTTCAAAAAGCTTCAGGCGCGCATGGGAGTTTAGTTCCGCATGACGCGAAACTCCGATGGCAAGCGTCGCAATGGCGATAAATTTGCTGATCGGAATCAATATGCTTGCAACAAGAATGATCGCGGAAATTCCATATGACCCGTGGTCCGCCAATTCGATGATGCCTTCGATGATGGAGCTTTCCTGCTCGTTGAAAAATGTTCGCGTGATCAGCATCGGATAGATATTCGCGGGAATGTAAGTAATCATACCGGCAGACAACCATGCCCACACCCGCTGTTGGGACATATACTTGCGGCTTTGCAGCCTGCTGCCGCATCGACGGCAGCGTTGAGCTGCTTCTTGCGCCAGGCCGCAACTGGTGCAACCGACAAGACCGGCATCGCGTGCCGTCAGCGGGACTGTTCGATTGCCGACCATAGTGTCCATTCGCATATAAGAGAGTCTTTCACAACGGTCACAATGACCAGAAAGGTGAAGGCCCAGAAAGCGGGGCCGAAATCGATTGATGCCAACCCGCCAATCTTTACCATTGAAACGGCAACACCGATGATGAACACCTCCGTCATCGACCAGGGTTTGAGGGCTGACGCGAGTCGCAGCGCATTGGC